>JBFHVM010000001.1:0-38337 GCA_041589495.1 Oleiphilaceae bacterium
GCGACCTTGCCGGTGAGACCCAGTGGATTCGACGCATGATCGATCGTCATCACGAGGCCGCACAAGCTTCTGGCGCACGTATTGTGCACTGCTGCGGTTTCGATTCTATTCCTTCGGATTTGGGCGTGTTCTTTTTGCAGCAACATGCCAAAGAGATGCATGGCGAATTTGCCCAGCATATTAAAATGCGCCTCAAGTCAGCCAAAGGCGGATTCTCCGGCGGAACTTATGCCAGTATGAATAACGTGATGGCCGAGGCGAATAAAGATCCTGCTATCTACAAGGTGCTGTTCAACCCCTATGGCTTAAACCCCGAAGGAGAAATGCAGGGCCCCGATAAAGGGGATCTGAAATCGGTGGAATTCGATGAAGATGTAGGCGCCTGGATTATGCCTTTCATCATGGCTGCGATTAACACCCGCGTGGTGCGTCGCTCGCATGCCTTGCAGGGTTATCCCTACGGCGAAGACTTCCAGTACGACGAAGCCATGATTGCCGGTAAGGGCCTCAGTGGTCGGTTCAAGGGCTTCGCAGGGCTCGCTGCCATGGCAGCCATGATGGCCGGCAGCCCCGATGGTCTATACAAAAAAGTCGTTAACAAGTTCTTCCCCGCGCCCGGCGAAGGCCCGTCCAAAGAAGAACGCGAAGCCGGCTTTTTCAACTTTACCGTAGTGGGCAAGCTTCGTGATGGATCCACGATAAAAGCACGCGTCACCGGCGATCGTGATCCCGGTTATGGTTCCACCTCCAAAATGCTCGGTGAAGCCGCGGTTTGTCTGGCGAAAGACAAGCGCACCTCGCCTAAGAAGAAGGGGGTGCTCACGCCCGCCAGTGCCATGGGTAAAGCTTTGCTCAAGCGCTTGGAAGACAATGCAGGATTGAGTTTTACGATCGTGTAGTCGGTGCGTATTTGACGATAGAACGCGGCCTCTTTGGGGCCGTTTTTTTGGTCGGATGTGTTGAGTCGGACGCCTGACGTCCGACGCTAAGATCGACTTCATCCTCGTCACTCGCAGTTTGTTCTGCCAGGTCATGGGCGAGCTGATCGGTGAGCGCATGCCGCAACGAAAAGCTGGTGAGTATTTGCAGTGATGTTGTGCGAAATTATCATCCGTCGGATGTAATTTACGACAACTATTATTACCATACTGCACCCGGAAACTGGGAGTTGGGTTCAACAAGGAGAGTATGTGGTGATTTGGGTGGAGAACTTATTGCACCCAGCAAATCGGAGCGCTAAATGCTTCGCAAGCTTGATCAGTGTAAGCTTGTTTCGTCTGTTTCTGTTTATCCTGCCTTTTTCAATATCCGCATTACATGCAGAGGTATCTGAATCTGCCGTGGCTGAGTGTATGTCTAGCTTCAGTGAAGCGTGTCTTCCCCAACAACTGCTCAAAGAAGCCGAACAGGGAAAACCGGCGGCTGCCAATGCACTGGCGATGCGCTATCTTGAATTCCAGCAGTTTGAACAGGCTTTTGATTGGTTTTCGGTAGCCGCCGAAAGTGGGCTGGCGGATGCCCAGTTTAATCTCGCCTTACTCTATGAAACCGGCAGAGGTACCGACCAAAACTTTGCCCGGGCTCTACACTGGTTTCGTCAGTCTGCCGAGCAGGAGTATGCCCATGCCCAGCACTTTATAGGTCTTATGTTTAAGGCTGGCCAAGGCGAGCGACAGAGTCATGCCGAAGCCTATAAATGGTTTATCCGTGCCGCTGATCAAGGGGATCGCGATGCCCAATACGAGCTGGGTAAGCTGTACTTGGAAGGTCAAGGAGTGGTCAAAGATCATCAGCAGGCGCTGCTCTGGTTTGAACTTTCCGCGCGGCAGGGACATACCTCGGCCATGTTTGAAGCTGGCCAGATTTACCAGCTGGTGTTTGGTGATTCGGGAGCTGCGGCGCAATGGTATGAACTAGCAGCAAAGCAAGGGCACATCGTTGCGCAAAATCTACTGGGCCTCATGTATGCCGATGGTGAAGGCGTGCCAAAGAATTTAAACACAGCCGTAAAGTGGCTCAGCATGTCTGCCGAAAATGGCTATGTATATGCGCAGCAGATGCTCGGTTTATTCTATCTTTCGGGGCATGGCGTAAAAATGAGTTACAAGAAAGCGATGCACTGGTATCGCAAGGCTGCGGAGCAGGGTGATGCGCAATCGCAATTTGCGATGGCACAGTTTTACGAACAGGGTCTTGGTGTACGTAAAAGCATGCGTCAAACCATGGATTGGTATCGCAAAGCGGCGGCCAACGGCAGCCGCGAGGCGCAACAGGAATTAGGACGGCGTTACGAAATCGGTGATGGTGTTGTGCAGTCTTATATTGAGGCGCGACGCTGGCACCTCTTGGCTGCCTCGCAGGGCAGTGCCGTATCGCAGCATTTCGTTGGCCTATCTTTCAAACTGGGTTTGGGGGTACAAAAAAATCGACAGCAAGCCATTAACTGGTTTCGAAAAGCGGCTCAACAGGGCGATGTGATTGCACAGCATGATCTGGCGGTATTGCTCCTGGAACAGGTGGGCACAGCAGAAAACAAAGAGGCTCTTGAATGGTTGACTAAGGCCGCAGACGGCCAGCATGCCAAAGCGCAATTAAGGCTGGCTGAGGCCTATGAAAAGGGTACCTTCGTAGCCAAGAATTCAGAGCAGGCGCTGCACTGGTATACTCAGGCCGCGATAGCGGGAGATCAGTCTGCGCAATATCAATTAGGTCTTACCTTTTATGAACAGAGCCGGGCGGGTAGTGGCGCTTCGACTGAGGTAGATGCATTAAACTGGCTGGAGAGAGCGGCTAAGCAGGGGCACCCCAAAGCTCAGCATTTACTTGCGGTGATTCATGTTGAGCGAATTGAAAAGAGCAAGCTTGAATTGGTGAAATGGCACCATAGGGCATGTGAGAGCGGTTTGAAGAAAAGTTGTCAAGCGCTGACTGGTGGCTTACAGTAGATTAATGACGCCGGCGCAATAATCAGTAACATAGGTGCTACAAATGGTCACATTATTGTTATCTTCATTCGCTAAAGTATTGGCTATACTGCCGCCGTTTAAACGCAGCTGTTGATTCCCATGCCCCTACTCCTGCTACTCCTCGCTTTTATACCCACTGTATTCGCCCAAGACCATGTGCGACTGGCTAGTGGAGAGTGGCTGCCGTATCAGGGAGAAATGTTGCAAGACGATGGTTTCGTCACCCAGATCGTTAAAGAAGCTTTTGCTTCGGAAGGAGTGTCCATCGGTTTGGTGTACCTGCCATGGAAACGCGGGTATGAAATGACTAAGCGCGGGGACTATGACGGCGCATTTATGTGGCGTTATTCGGAGGAGCGTGGTGAACACTTTCTGTTTTCGGAACCCCTGATTGAAAACCAGGCAGTTATGTTTCATCGCAAGGGCATAGACTTTGAATGGACTAGTGGTGAATCACTGCTCGGTTATGTGATTGGCGGCACTATTGGCTATCACTATGAGTTTAGTGAATATCCTGGGGTAGAGATTGACTGGGTGGAATCAGATCGGGTAAATCTCAAGAAACTGCTACATGGTCGTGTGGATCTGTTCGCGCTGGACAAACGGGTCGGTTACCACATGTTGCAAAAATACTTTGCGTTTCATGAAGCCGCACAGATCACCCATACTCCCTGGTATGGAGAACCCATCGCCTATCACCTTCTCATTAGCCGCAAAACTCCCAACGCAAAACAGTTGCTGAGTCGTTTTGACCAAGGCTTAAGAAAGCTTCGAGAGTCGGGGCGTTACGCGAAAATCATGCGTGCCGCTGATCAGGGGGCGTATTCGACTAGCTATGCATCGCAGCCTCATCGATAATGTCTGCAGGCCAAAACTAGTCAAATACTAAACCTGAATGTGTCCTTTAAGGTAGGGGCGTGCCTTACCGCAGATCAGCACATGATCATCGGCGACCTCGCAGTGCACGTTGCCGCCCCGGGCCGAAGCCTGAAACGCATTCAGAGTGTTTTTTCCTAGACGGCCCGCCCAGAAGGGCGCAAGGCCGGCATGAATGGAGCCTGTTACGGGGTCTTCTTCCCCGCCATTTGCCGGCCAAAAATACCGAGAAACAAAATCAAAGCGCTTACCGGGTGCTGTCACGACCACATCGTAAGGTGCCAGTCGCTTGAGCGCCTGCATGTGTGGTGCGATGTTCAGTACGGATTCTTCTTTTTCGTAGATCGCAAAATAGGCTTGCTCGTTAAGCCATACTTCTTTGGGTGGCACCGAAAGCCCGTCTACAAGCGCAGGAGGCACCTCATGCAACACCTGTGGGGCACGCCTCGGGAAACGCATTTGTATAAACCCGTCATCCCGGTGTAACACCTGTAATTCGCCCACGGCTTTAGCGTGAAAACGCATGCTGTTTTGCTCCGGGTGGGCCGTAAAATATACATAGGCCGATGCCAGCGTGGCATGGCCACAAAATTCGATTTCGGTAATGGGTGAGAACCAGCGAATACCAAACACGCCGTGTTCATTGGGCACCACAAAAGCAGTTTCTGAAAGGTTGTTTTCGGTGGCGATGGCCTGCATCAGGTCGTCTGGCAACCAGTGGTCGCCAAAAATGACTGCGGCAGGGTTGCCTCTGAAAGGAGTGTCGGTAAAGGCATCGATTATGTGCATTTCAAGCTGCATGGTCCTTTCTCCCTCATCGTACCGGGTACGGTGTCCAATCGTGGATGGTTTTGATGCTGCGATCATCACAATCTAGCACTTAGTCCGCAAAGCTGCGATAGCGCCTTCTCGAAAAAGCCTGTCGCATTTTGATAAATCATTGTGCTCGGCAGGCACTACAATACAAGCCATCGTGCACTAGATGAACAACAGAGGACACCATGACACAGGCTGACATCCCCAATCGCGCATTATTTGATGAAGTAATGGTGCCCAATTACGCCCCGGCAGCTATGATCCCGGTGCGGGGGGCTGGTTCACGCGTGTGGGATCAGCAAGGCAAAGAATATATCGACCTGGCGGGCGGAATTGCCGTGAGCGCGCTGGGTCACTGCCACCCGGCCCTGGTCGAAGCGCTGCATGATCAAGCGCAACGTTTATGGCATGTCAGCAACGTGTTGACTACCGAACCTGCTCTGCGACTGGCCAAACTACTCGTGGAGCAAACCTTTGCTGACAAGGTGTTTTTTGCCAATTCCGGAGGCGAGGCGAATGAGGCCGCTTTCAAGCTGGTACGTCGTTATGCCTGGGACCATTACGGCGAGGATAAAAACGAAATCATCTCTTTCTATAACAGCTTCCATGGTCGCACCCTGTTTACCGTCTCGGTAGGCGGTCAGGAAAAATATACCGAGGGCTTTGGTCCCATTCCCGGAGGGATCAAACATGCAGAATACAACAATATTGAATCCCTTAAGGCTTTGATTTCGGATAAAACCTGCGCAGTGGTTCTTGAACCCATTCAGGGAGAAGGAGGCATACAACCTGCGGATCATGAATTCTTGCGTGAGGTGCGAGCGCTCTGTGATCAACATAAGGCCTTGCTGGTATTTGATGAAATACAAACTGGCGTCGGTCGCACAGGTGCGCTCTACGCTTACATGAATTCAGGTGTGGTGCCCGATATTCTCACAACGGCGAAAGGTCTTGGTGGTGGTTTTCCCATTGCGGCGATGCTAGCCAAGGATGATGTTGCAGCGAGTCTAAAAGTGGGGACGCATGGCAGCACTTACGGCGGCAACCCGATGGGGTGTGCTGTGGCCGAAGCCTTACTGCAGCAAGTTTTGCAGCCGGGTGTAATGGATGCGGTAAAGGTGAAAGGCGCACGCTTGCGTGAGGGCATGCGTGCACTGAACGATAAGCACAAGGTGTTTGCCGAAGTGCGCGGCGAGGGCCTGCTCATAGGCGGGCAAATGGCCCAAGACTATGAGGGACAAGCCAAGCAGCTCATGACGGCTGCGGCCGATCATGGCTTGATGGTGTTGATTGCCGGGCCCAATGTACTGCGTTTGGCACCATCACTACTGATTGAAGATGCCGATATTGCAGAAGGATTGAATCGCCTGGAACGTGCCATCGAGCAGTTCTTGTCTTCCCACTAATTGAGTCAGGAGAACACGAGGAGCATACGATGATTCTCATTCGTCCTTGCCGTGCCAGCGATCTGGCCGGTATCGAATCTGTGGTTAACCAGAATACTTCGCGTGTATCGAGTCTGCCGCGCGACCGTGACAAACTCAGCGAGCGCATCGACCATTCACAACGCTCCTTTGATCAGGATCCCGACTTAGAAGGGCAAGAATTTTTTCTGTTTGTGATGGAAGATACCGAGTCGGGCGAGGTGCTTGGTACAGCAGGCATCAATATGAACCGAGACAAAAGCCGGCCTTTTTATAACTATCGACTCGACGAATTGATTCACTCTTCCCCAAAGCTCGGGGTACACACCGCAGTTCCGGTCCTCTACCTTACCCATGAGCTGACGGGCAGCACGGTGCTGTCCTCTTTCTCGATTAAGAAAGAAGTCCGCGATAGTGACTACTTTGACCTGCTTGCACGCAGTCGCATGTTATTCCTGCGGCAGTTCAAAGAACAATTTGCTAGCCAGGTGGCGGTAGAGATACAGGGCGTGCATGGCGACAACGATGCTTCGGCGTTCTGGGATAGCCTGGGTCGACATTTCTTCGATATGGACTTTGCCACCGCGGACTATTATTCCGGCATCAAGAGCCGTACTTTCATTGCCGAAATGATGCCGCAGCACCCCATCTATGTGCCGCTGCTGTCGCAAACTGCACAGGAGGTATTGGGAGAGGCTGACCGCCGTACCGAACGCACCTGTGCCTTGCTCTACAAGGAGGGATTTAAAAAGAGCAAGTATGTCGACATTTTCGATGGTGGCCCTACCTTGCTTGCCGATTTGGCGGGATTACGTAGCGTAAGTCAGGCGCAGGATAAGCAAATCCGCTGCAGCGATGTACATACCGGTTTGCGCTTTCTGGTGGCCAACCATTCCTTTGAGGACTTCCGTTGTTGCATTACCCAGATTACAGATGGCATTGGAGATATTCTGCGGCTGGACGCCAGCGTTGCCGACCGACTGCGAGTCCAGGATGGCGATAGCATCAGCTACGTAGCACTCTAGGAGGGCAAGGCCATGATGATCATTCGACCGATTTGCAGCAGTGATCTCGATGCCCTGTATCAGCTGGCCAAAGGCGCCGGTGTTGGTGTGACCACGTTGCCAGCCAATGCAGAGTTGTTGGCTGAACGGATTACGCTATCGGAGAAGTCCTTCAAACGGCGCTTACCGCGAGAGCGCGCCAACTACATGTTTGCTCTGGAAGATACAGAAGCCGGCCGAATAGTCGGAGTGAGCGCCATTGAAGCCTATGTGGGTGCAGATGATGTCTGGTACAACTATCGATTGAGCAAAAGCGTCAATGCCTCCAAAGAAATTGGCGTGCACACTACTAACGAAACGCTCTACCTTACCAATGATCTTACCGGTTGTTCCGAAGTTTGCTCATTGTTTCTCGATGCCGATTATCGTCACAGTCAGAACGGACGCTTGTTATCCAAATGTCGCTTTCTGTTTATGCGTGAATACCCGGACTTATTCAGCGAAAAAGTGATCGCTGAAATGCGAGGATATTCTGACGCCCAGGGACGTTCACCGTTTTGGGAGGCGCTGGGGCGTAAATTCTTTGGTATGGACTTTTCGCAAGCGGACTATCTGAGTGGCTTGGGCAATAAGTCATTTGTTGCTGAACTGATGCCCAAATATCCGATTTATCTGGCCTTCCTCAACGAAGATGCGCAGCGTGTGGTGGGCGAAGTACACGAAAACACCCGGCCGGCACTTGAGATGCTGAAGGGCGAAGGCTTCAACTTTAATGGCTTCGTCGACATCTTCGATGCGGGACCGATCGTGGAGTGCTTTGTTCGCAATGTTAGAGCTGTGCGCGAGAGTACGCTGCGTCATGCCCTGGTATCCCAAAAGACACCGCCTGTGCACGACGATAGCCGGTTTTATCTGGTGACTAACTGCGGCCTCGAAAACTTTCGAGCCATACTCGTAACGGCCGAAGCCGTTGAATACGATACCGTAGCCATCTCGCCCGAAGCTGCACAAAACCTCGATGTGAAAATGGGCGATGCCCTGCGCATCATCCCTTTACGTTATAAGGAGAATCGTTAATGAGTGCGACGGATGTATTAATCTCTGGCGGATGGATTCGTGGTTCGGGGCCCACTTTTGAGTCGCGTAATCCGGTGACTAATGATCGGGTGTGGTTTGGTACTTCGGCGGGAGAGGGCGATATTGATCGGGCCATCGAGGCCGCGCGGAAGGCCTATCCTGCCTGGAGTCGTCACAGTTTTAAATCGCGACTGGATGTTGTTGAGCGTTACCGTGAACTGCTGGAGGAAAATAAAGAACATCTGGCCGAATGCATCGGTAAGGAAACGGGTAAACCCTTATGGGAATCGCGTACCGAAGTGGTTGCCATGATCGGAAAGGTCGCTATTTCGGCGAGCGCCTACGAGGAGCGTACGGGAGAGAAAACGATCGACAGTGCAGCGGGTAAAGCCGTGTTGCGACATCGTCCCCACGGCGTTGTGGCGGTGTTTGGCCCTTATAATTTTCCGGGCCACTTGCCCAATGGTCACATGGTTCCGGCGCTTCTGGCTGGCAATGCAGTCTTGTTTAAACCCAGCGAGCATGCGCCGCTGGTGGCTCAGGAGATGGTGAAACTATGGCTGGAAGCCGGCCTGCCGCAGGGCGTGATTGCCTTATTGCCGGGCGGCAAAGAAACCGGGCAGTATCTTTCACGTCATGCCGGAATCGATGGCCTATTTTTTACCGGCTCCTCAAAAACCGGAGGCATACTGCATCAGTATTTTGCCGGGCAGCCGCAAAAAATATTGGCGCTTGAAATGGGCGGCAATAATCCGCTGATCATGGATGAGGTTGCAAATGTTGATGTCGCGGTGTACCACACTCTGTTTTCCGCTTTTGTGTCGGCAGGGCAGCGTTGCACCTGTGCCCGGCGATTGCTGGTGCCCAAAGGCGATGCCGGCGATGCGTTTATTCAAAAGGTAGTCGACGCCGCAGGAAAGTTAACGGCGGGCGCTTATGATGCAGACCCACAGCCATTTATGGGGGCGGTGATATCTCCCCAAGCTGCCACCAATATTCTCAACGATTACAATGATCTACTCGAATTGGGCGCCAAACCCTTATTGGAGCTTGAGCGACTGCAGGAGGAGTCGGGTCTGTTGTCGGCAGGGATTATAGATGTCACGGGCGTCGAACAGGTACCTGATGAGGAAATTTTTGGTCCGCTTCTGCAGGTAATACGTTATGGCGAGTTCAGCGAGGCTTTGGAAATTGCCAATGCTACTCGCTATGGTCTCGCAGCAGGTTTGCTAAGCGATAACGCCCAGCGCTACGAACACTTCTTAAACGAGATTCGAGCCGGCATTGTCAACTGGAATAACCCCCTTACCGGCGCCAGCTCGGCCATGCCTTTTGGCGGCATCGGCGCCAGCGGTAACCATCGACCCAGTGCTTATTATGCGGCCGATTACTGTGCCTATCCGGTGGCTTCCATGGAAGCCGAGTCACCTGAATTACCCGAATCTCTGTCTCCCGGATTGAGCATTTAGGAGCCCGTATGCCAACAGTCGAAGCCAATTTTGATGGCCTGGTGGGGCCTACGCACAACTATGCGGGTTTGTCGTACGGTAATATTGCCTCCCAGTCCAATACTAAAGCATCCTCCAATCCCAAGCTGGCGGCCAAGCAGGGGTTAAAAAAAATGAAGGCCCTGGCTGATCGCGGCTTTAAACAGGGCATACTTGCGCCGCAACAGCGCCCTGACTTGCGTATACTGCGTGATTTGGGGTTTGGCGGCTCTGATGCGCAAGTTCTCTCCAGGGCCGCGCGCAAGGCACCGGAGTTGCTGGCGAATGTGTATAGCGCCTCCAGTATGTGGACCGCCAATGCGGCGACGGTATCACCCAGTGCCGATACCGCCGATGGCCGCGTGCACTTCTCAGTGGCTAACCTCAATGCCAAGTTTCATCGCTCCATTGAGCATCCCACCACCTTGAACATTCTGCGTGCGACCTTTCCTGCAGATCAACACTTTGCTCATCACGCTGCCTTGCCTGCGGTCGCGCAGTTTGGCGACGAAGGGGCGGCCAATCACAATCGACTTTGCAGGGACTACGGTAGCCGTGGCGTAGAATTTTTTGTCTATGGGCGTGAGGGCTTGAACGAACAGGCCGCGGCACCCAGCCGTTATCCAGCGCGTCATACCCGCGAAGCCTGTGAAGCGATAGTGCGACGGCACGGCCTGTCGCAAGATAATGTAGTGCTTGCACAACAGTCGCCGGAGATCATCGATGCCGGCGTATTCCATAACGATGTGATTGCAGTGAGTAATCGGAATGTCTTATTCGCACACGAAGCGGCCTTTGTCGATAGCCCGGCAGTCATGGCGGAGTTGCAGGAAAAGCTAGGGGAGACACCTTTACGTTGTGTAACGGTGCATCATGATCAGGTGAGTGTCGCCGATGCCGTACGTTCCTATTTATTTAACAGTCAGTTGCTGAGTCTGGATGACGATTCCATGCTCCTAGTGGTGCCGCAGGAATGCCGCGAAATTGCCAGTGTGTCGGCCTACCTGGATGACCTGCTGGCGAGTAAGGGCCCCATCAGAGCCGTGGAAGTTTTTGATCTTAAACAAAGTATGCAAAATGGAGGTGGTCCAGCCTGTTTGCGCTTGAGAGTGGTGCTCACTGAGCGAGAGCAGCAGGCTGTGAATTCGGCAGTGTGGATGAATGAAGAACGCTTTCATCAGTTGAATGAGTGGGTAGACCGACATTATAGAGATAAGCTCACGCAAGCAGACTTGGCCGATCCGCTTTTGCTCACCGAAAGTCTGACGGCATTGGATGAACTTGCAGGCATATTAAATCTACCGAGTATTTATCCCTTTCAGCAAAGCAGCTCTGGGTAGCAAGTTAATAGTGTGCGTGAGGCGCAGAATCCCGGAGTATGCGGGTCAATTTGAGGATGACGAGTGGCGAGTTGCCCATTATTGAGCTATTAGATACGGCATAACTCGGGGTAAACAGATTTGTGTTTGAGTTGGATGGTGGTGCGGATCTGTGCTGGGCAACTGAGTTCCATAGCCTTAAGGGTGGCAGACCAAAGCAGCAATGCAGCGCGCTTTGGTTGTCCTAATATCTGTAGTCATATTCAACACTTCAGAAGTGAGGTTGCAAATCAAAGGGCATCCATACATTGTCGCTACCGGGACGACATCGGCATTTTTGGGTGACGAGCGCTTGTTGCGCGAGTTTGTCATTGGTGATCAGGCGCAGCGTGAGCGTATTGCGCATGGTCAAAACGCCATTCTTTACTTGATCAATGATAGTTATGACGGCTTGCGTGAGGGGCAGTGTCGCCTGGCTGTGAATAAAGACGAAGGACTGTTGGAAAAATACCGAGAGTTCTTGGGGCGTCCTATTGCCGAAATCCCAGATCCTTTTGATTGTCACGCTAGTTTTGCCGAACATTTTATCGCAGCCTTACTCAAACGACTGCGTTCTCTCGATATTCATCCGGTGGTGATGGATAGCTATCGCGGATACAAAAGTGGCGCCTATCAGGCATACGTTGAGCTGGTCTTTAATCGTTACCAGGAAATACAGGCGCACCTGGCCGCATGTTATCCCCAGTTCAGGCTGCACAACTTGTTTCGGGTGCAGTGTCATTCCTGTCAGAGGATCGATGAAACCGATATCACAGAGGTAACTGAAGATACTGTCGCGTTCAGGTGCAAGGCTTGTGGCTTGGAAGGGCCCCAGCCGCGAGCTGAGATCAAAGGTAAATTAAGCTGGAAGCTTGATTGCGCGGCACGCTGGAATATCTACGGTATTCATGCCGAAGCCTTCTCCAAATCACACTGCAGTGAATTAGGGAGTTACGATATTTCAGGGTTTATCTCCAAAGAATACTTTGAAGGTAACGTACCTGTGGCACTTCGCTATGGTGAGCTAAAACTCGACAACGAACTATCCTACCGCTTACTGGACATACTGCCACCAACGAT
This sequence comes from Oleiphilaceae bacterium, assembly GCA_041589495.1. GTDB lineage: Bacteria > Pseudomonadota > Gammaproteobacteria > Pseudomonadales > Oleiphilaceae > PZPK01. The sequence continues at coordinate 12,089 of JBFHVM010000001.1, forward strand.
GTTCAAGCAACTATTACTCGAAAACCCTGAGCGTGACCTGGAACTGACAAAGGCTTCGATAGAGCATTTTTGTCGCCGTACCGAAGTTGTGCCAGGCATGAGTTACGTGGATTTTGTTAAACGGGAATTACCGTTGCTGGCCATCAGTGATCGTTTGCCGGGCGAAGCGGCTTTTTTGCACAACAGTCGTTTCGATACGCAGGAACTTTTGTATTATGGTAACCGTTTCTCGGGCTACTATTTTCATCAGGAATACGATATTTCACTGGCGGGGGCTGATGCCATTACCACAGTAAGCAGAGATGTAGCTCAGGCGGCACAAAGCATATTGCATTATACACTCGAGGTGCGACGCAATGAGGACTGGAGCGAAGAGCAAAAGCAGAGTCATTTGGCCGAGTATTTAAAAATCAGGCAGAGTATCCCCGGGGTGTTTCCGTATTTGCGCAAAATCTTTGGTCAGCAACAGGGGCCGGGCATTGCCTCGTTATTAATTTCACTGCCACTGGACTATCTGAACGTGATCCGGATGGCGGTCGGGTTTTACGTTAGCCAGAAGGCTGGCGAAGTGTAAACTGAACCGTAATATCGACAACTTAGACTGCGGTGGGGCCTTCGGCCTACAAAAATAAAAGGAGCTAGCAAGATGAACACAGCAAAAAAAATACTGCTCGGTTTGGGTATAGCCGTTTTGTTGGGGGCTTGTGGAGGGGGAGAAGAAGCGCAACCCGAGCAGCAGAGCACATACGAGCGCATCAAGCAGGAGGGTGTGTTGCGCTGGGGGGCCGATGTGATTGGTGGTATTCCTTATGTCTACGAGGACCCTGAAAATCCGGGGCAGTACATCGGTTTTGAAATGGATATTGCCAAAGCGATTGCGAAGCAATTGGGTATCAGGCAGGAGATGGTCATTAGAGCTTGGGATTCGCTGATTCCAGAATTGCAGAAAGGTAGCTTCGATATGGCAATGAACGGTATCGAAAATACGGAAGACCGCAGTAAGATCGTGCAGTTTTCAGAACCCTATTTTGTCTACTCTCAGCAGATTACCGTGCGAAAGGAGACCGAAGGCGTAAGCTCTCTGGACGATTTGAAAGGTAAAAAGGTCGCCACCCTGTCGGGCACCGCCGCAGAGGATATTCTGCGCGGAATTTCCGAGATTGATGTACATATCAATCCAGAAATTATCTATAGCTATCAGGAACTTGAAGATGGTACGGTTGATGCGGTAGTGCTTGATACTCCCATTGCGGCAGCTTATGGCGCAACCAACCCAAAATTCAAAAACGTGGGCGAAACCTTTGCTCCCGGGCACTATGTTATTGCGTTCAGAGATGAAGATAAGGCGCTGAAAGCGGCAGTGGATGCAGCAATTAAAGCGATGAAAGCGAATGGCGAGCTTACTGCCATTTACAAGAAGTGGGGCATTATGAATCCCTTTCAGGCCAGTATCGGTATTGAATAGTGTCGGGCAGTCACTTCTTTTGTGATCAATGCAGTGATCGGGGCGAACCACAAACGGTCTGCTCCGTCATTGATGCTGCCGAATTGGCGCGCGTAGCGGTACTAGACGTCGAGGGCGTTAAGCAGGCTATTCAGGCGATGCAGGGTGTTGTGCCTCCTAAAGGTGTCGTCTTCGAATTTATCTTGCGCCTGCGTGGCGCGATAGAGTCTCGATATGATGAGCTACTGGTCTGCCTGCAGGAAGAAAGCGGATTTACTGCTGAAGATAACCGCGAGGTATTGGCAGGTATTATCGATTACCTGGAATGCTTCGATAAGTATTCCGAGGCCTGTACTTGGTCTGAAGAGCCTGCCATTCCGCACAGTTTTAACGGGTCAGAACAGCGTTACATGCAGATTGTTTCTAAGCCTGTATCCTGCGTTGGCGTAATGGTGCCGCAGAATGCCTCACTGGGCCTGGCCGTGATTGCTTTGGTATCGGCTTTGGCTGCCGGTGCACGCGTTATTATAAGGCCGTCTATGCAGTGTGCAGCCTCTGGAGCATTGCTGGCACAGATATTGGCACAAAGCGCCCCTCCAGGGGGCTGTGTTGCGGTGGTTAATTGTAAGGCGAGCGATTTTTTGCAGGCTTGTCTGGCGTCTCCGCAGATTGGTATGGTGCACTATATAGGCAGTGATCGCTTTGCACAGGGCGTATTGAGCGAGTCATTCAGGCACGGCAAGCAGGCCCTCGTGGATGGCGAGGGTAATGGCATGCTGTTGATTGGTGATGATTATCCGCTGGATAAGGCCTGTGAACTGATTTGCTCGGCTGCCACCCGGTTCAACGGCCAAACCTGCACCTCGGTTAACGGTGTGCTGGTTTCGCCTGAACGTTTACCAGCTTTGCAACAAAGCCTGGCAGAGCGCTTTTCAGCATTGCGCGTGGGCGACCCCCGCGATGGACTCTGTCATTTAGGGCCATTATTCAGTGGCGCGCAGGCTATTGCTCAGTGCGAACGGGCGCGGGACACACAGCAGGCAATAGTGATCACAGGAGGCGAAGCGCGGGGGAACTATTTGCCGGCGACCTTGGTAGTGAACCCCGCAATATCAGATGAGATGGTTCGGGAGGGCTTTTTTGGGCCGCTGGTTTGGCTAGCCGGCGTGCCACAAAAGGAGTGGGGCAGGTGGATGGCAGCTAATCGTTTTCCGCTTAGTGACACGCTGCTGAGCAACGACGCAGACTTGCAACAGTGGTTCATCGGCCAGAGCCGAGCAGGCCGGCTGTGTTTTAACGAAGACCCCTCCATTGAGTCAATGTTTGAGCCTTGGGGCGGTTACGCGCCGGCTGCCAGTAATCCGGTTTCACACTGGATTCATAAATATACCAGCACCGTGCAATTCGATGCCGCCAGGGCTTCGTTGGGTGCGATCACGCGTTTGCCTCGATGTTGAAAGTAGTCGGAATAGAGTGTTGTATGCTTAGTTGTGTGAGGGGCCTGTGATGAAGTCGCTGGGAATCAGAGGGCAGCTCATTGTTATGGTTGTCACGGCGGTGGTGGCCTCGATACTGGCCGCGTCTGTGTTTATCCGTGAGTTGGTTTACGATCATATTCTTGATCAGAAACAAACCACTGCCGAAATACTCACGGCCTCTGTAGTGCATGATATTAAGTACGAGTACAACTTTCGCAACCAGGTCGCGATTAATTCCATCATCAGTAAATATCTGACCTACTACCGTATTATCAATGATATTCATTATTACGCCATGAATACTGAGCGCGTCGTCGACATCTATGCTCCAAGTATTACAGTGCTCGGTGAAAATCGAGAGGTTGATGCCCAGATACAACAGGCCCTCTATAAGGCGCGCCCCAGTCTTGACATGACCGAATCCAAGGCCGATGGCCTCAGCATCCGATCTGTCGCGCCGGTTCTGCAGGGCTCCAAAGTCATTGGCGCTGTCGTTATTCAGCTATCCATTAACGATATCAGAAAAATCATGTCGGCCATTATGCAGCGTATTTATCTGATTATGTTTGTGGTGTTGGCGGTTGCCATTGTGGTGCTGTTTGCTTTTTTGCGCTCTAGCCTCTTGCGTCGATTGACACATCTCATGCGCATGACACGTGAAGTGTCGAGTGGAAATTACACCATTAAAATTGAGGATCCGCGCTATGACGAACTCGGGCGACTGGCGCGATCCTTCAATCAGATGACCGAAGATCTGCAGTCATCACGCATTGAGATTGAAAACCATAACCGGCAGCTCGATCAAAAAGTAAAAGATGCCACTGCGGAGCTGCAGGAAGCCTACGAGAATCTCAAAAACGCGCAGAGTCAGATCGTACTCAGCGAGAAAATGGCGTCTCTGGGGGTGCTTATTTCGGGGATTGCGCACGAGATCAATACGCCCGTGGGGGCCATTGCCAATATGTCGAATCACATGCGTGATATTGTGAAAGATTTACCTGGCATTCTGGTGCAGTGTATTGAGGACAATGTCGATGCCCGTAAACTTTCTCTGCTGTTGGACGCAGTGATAGAGTCGGCGTCGGTCATTGCCTCCCCGCCTCATTTTAAGACGGTGCGTGAAGTGGAGGCTATTTTTCGAGAAGCCGGCATTGAACAATGGCGTGAACGCGCCAGCACATTGGCCAGTTTTCATTTTGTCGACAAGGATCAGGTAGAGGCGTTTCTCGATTGTTTTAAATCGGATGCGGCATTTGGCCTGTTTGAAGTCACCGGCTATATTGCCAACTCGGCCAGTATTTGTGGCACCAGCTCACAGAAGATTCAGGATATTATTCAGGCGCTCAAATTTTATGCATACACGGATAAGGACAGAGTGGAGTTGACTAATCTGAACGATTCAATCCAAACCTCCCTGGTACTCAATAAGAATCGATTAAAGCATTCCGTAGATCTGCAGCTTAATTTGGAAGAAAACTTGCCCGCCATTCCCTGTACCAGCGAAATTCATCAGATATGGACGGTTTTGGTGAATAACGCGCTCGATGAGTTTGAGAGCAAAGGCGAAGATTTCCCTGGTGAAATTCGAATACGCAGTTTCGTTGATGATTACCATGCCTGCGTGAGTATCGAAGACAATGGCGGGGGAATTCCGCGTAAAATCATTGACAAGATATTCGACCCCTTCTTTACTACCAAGGACATCGGTAAGGGAACGGGGTTGGGACTGTCCATCGTTACGGGGATCGTCAATAAGCACGGAGGCAAAATTGACGTAGAGACGGGCGGTGGTAAAACGCTGTTTACCGTGCGTATTCCACTGGCTGGAATGCGAGAGAACGGGCATGGCATGCTGTCGACAGAAGATTAGACAGAGCCCTTGTCGTGCCAGGAAGGTGTCGCGTACAGTGCGACCTCTAATGGGAGAAGCAAATGTCTGAACATGCTTTACCCACATACGAGTTACACGTGGTCTGTGTGGATGACGATCAGGAGTTTTTGCGCTCGTTGGGATTGATATTGCCCGATCAACTCAATGCCATGCGCGATGATAATGGTTGGCTGCGGTTTTCGTTTTTTGAAACTCCTGCCGAAGCGCTCGAATTTCTCGCAGAAATCAAGTCCATGGGCGAAGAAGTCGCTCTCATCGTCAGTGACCAGAAAATGCCGGCCATGAAAGGCACGGAGTTTCTACTTAAAACCAAAGAATTTGCTCCCGAGGCCTCCTGCGCTCTCCTCACAGGCTATGCCGGCATCGAGTCGGCAGTAGATGCCATCAACAGCAAACTACTCAATCGCTATCTTACAAAGCCCATCGAAGATGAACGTAATTTCGTGCTCACCCTGCACGAATTGATTCAGAGCTATTTAAGGGAGCGCACCATTGACCGGCAAGGTCGGGCGTTAAGGGATTTATATACCTTCGCCAACACACTCAATAGCATCGAAGATTTTCAGTCCGCTCTTGATTATATCGTGCTATTTACCAGTAAAGCTTTGCAGTGCCAGCGTGTGTCGCTGATGCTATTGGAGGATGAGCCCGAACCCTACCTAAAAATCGCAGCTGCCAAGGGCTTGCCTGAGCGGGTTGTGCGATCCACCCGCTTATCCATGGGAGATAGGGTGGCCGGCAACGTCATGCAGAACCGTCAGGCTGTGTATGCCAAAGATATTGCTGATCTGGGTGTAGAACAGAAACACCAGCCTTTTGAGGAGGCTGTGTTTATGTCGGTGCCCATGTTATGGGCCAATCTTAACTCGAGCCAGAATCCGGTCGGTGTCATTAATGCCACCGACAAGGATGAAGGGCAGGTATTCGATCAGAGTGATCTCGAAATACTCACCTATATCTCAAATACAGCCACTATTGCGATCAACAACCATTTAAATGCGCAAAAGCTGAAAGAAGCTTACATGGAAAGTAAAACCCAGGCTGCTGCGTTATCGCACATGATGCATCATAACGGCTTAACAGGGCTGCCAAACCGTGCCGATTTTGATAACAAACTGCGTAGACTGGTGCGATCTCGCACCGCCATCAACTCCCTGACCGTGCTGATGATCAATCTGGACCGGTTTCGGGATATTAACTGTGCTGTGGGACATCAGGGCGGAGATCTTGTTCTCAAGCTGATTGCCAATCGCCTGGCCAGTATGGTCGACAAGCAATGGTTGTTTCATATTGGCACTGATGAGTTTGCCTTGATCATGCAAGATGTAGGAGAAGCCGAAACGCTCACCTTCATTGGCGAAATTAAGTCACGTATGGATACGCCGATTGAGTTTGAGGGCAATTCGATTGCCGTGCATATGACCTATGGTATCGCGCGCTATCCCGATCACGCCTCAGACTTCAAGCTTCTTATTCAAAAGGCTGATGTGGCATTGAATCAAGCCAAACAGATGGGCAAAAGCGTACATATTTACGATGGCGACAAAGATTTGTACAACACGCGCCGCCTCACTATGACCAATGAGTTGCGACACGCCATTACTACCGATGAACTGGTGCTCTACTATCAGCCTAAAATCAGCCTCAAAACAGGGCATGTGGAGGGGGTAGAGGCGCTTGTTCGTTGGATTCATCCTAAACATGGCTTTACCCCACCAGATCAGTTCATCCCTTTAGCCGAACAGACGGGGCTCATGGAAGCTCTCACCGATTGGGTCTTGCGCACTGCAGCGAAGCAGTGTGCGTTGTGGGAGACGAAAGGCCTCGGTGGTATCAGTGTCGCAGTGAATCTGTCGACATTAAATCTACTCGAGGCCGGATTTGCTCAAAAGCTTAAAGCCATCAGTCATGAAGCATCCATTCATGTCAGTAAACTGCATCTTGAAATTACTGAAAGTGTGATTATGAGTAATCTTGATTTGACCTTGCATACGCTGGAACAGCTCAGCCTGATGGGATTTAACATCGACCTGGACGACTTTGGTACGGGGTATTCCTCTTTGGCCTATGTGAAGAATCTCCCTATCGATGCCATCAAGATAGATCGCTCGTTCATCAAGGACATCAACGAAGACGAGCACGACGTGCAGATCGTGCAATCCATTGTGGAGCTTGGACATAGTCTTAATCTTAAATTAATCGCCGAGGGTGTCGAGAACGAAGAAACGGTACACCTACTGCGGCGCATGGGCTGTGACTCGGTACAAGGCTTTCATTTCAGTAAACCTCTACCGGCCGACGAGCTGGAGCAGTGGCTGAAAGGTTTCCACTTTCAGGCGGCCTCTGCGTAAGCTGCATCTCAGGAGAGAGCCAATGCCTATTCAACATATACCCAAACTGGCAGAGCAGACGCTTACCCGTTTTGACGCGGGCCCTGGCGTACGTGCTTCAGTCTGTGACCTGCTGGTATCACACGATACGGATAAACCCATGACGGCGGGTTTGTTCAGACTGGAGAAAGGTGAGAGTCTCACTTATACCTATGAGTATGACGAAATGAAGCTGGTACTCGAGGGCGAGTTTTTGCTCAGCGACGATCAGGGCGGCGAATTTCGCGCGCAGGCGGGCGATCTCCTCTACTTTGCCAAAGGTACGACGGTTACCTTCGATACGCCACAGTTTGGTCTTGGCTATTATGTGGGGCAAAGGGGCTTGGACGAAGGCTCTTAGTCCTCGTTCTAGTTGGGCAAAGTATACAAGCCAGTCTCGGTGAAATAAGCCTGTAGCACCTGTTTTGCGGTGACCGCTTTGTCGTGACATAAGCGAGTAAGCAAAGGCAGTTGTTGCGCCGCCTGTCGGACAGAATGTTCGATTATGCCTTCTGGCAACTCCCGCCAACGTTGACAGACCACATGCAGGCAGGTGGAAGCGTTATCTGTGGAATCAAGATTTAATATACGAGATATAAGTGCTTCCCAGCGGGGTATCTCCCCTTTAAGTTCATTTTTTTCGCAGAGCAGGTCGGTGCCCAGTTGTTCCAGCAGGCTACTGTGGATCATTTCGAGATTGATTTTACTGACGGCTTTGGTGTGGCGTTCCTTATGGTCCTGAAATTCTTCGGCATAAATCATGACCATCACCGAGGTAGGTGCGTAACGATAGTATTGCTCGTATTGATAGTGGGAAGATAGTGCCGAACAGAACAAGCTCTTTGGGTGAGGCTTGCCTTCAGAATTGGTGGTAAGGCGCCCGACAATTGGGTTGAGTATGTTGCCGTTTTTTTGCCGTTGATAGCCTGGCAGACTTCTGGCCAGAGCCTGTTTAACCCTTTTGCGATCCCTGCGCAGATTGGCGGCAGCAGCGTTCAGGCCCCAAAACAGAGTTTCACTTTCCTTTAGAGCGTGTTGGTGGTTGTTCCATTCGTGGTGAGGCAATAACAACCAGCGGCCAACGCGCTTTCCATTCTCTTTGGCGGTATAAAACGCCTTCATTTCGCCACTTAAAAAGTGCACGAGCGATTGATCGAGATTGTCGATTGGTGGCAGATACGTGACATGGGCTAATCCCGGCGCGTAGGGGCATACGCTTTCTGCACGCGCTATCCAACCGCGGAGGCGTGCTTCACGCTCTGCAAATCCATTGTTATCTTCAGAACCGTTTCCCAAGGTAAACGGGGTTCTGGGCTGACTATTTGCACTGTACTTACTTGCCAATTTCATCTGCGTCTACTCCTTGTTGCGGCAGATCCCGTCTTGTTGTTTTTCACCTTGACTAGTATGGGATTAGGCAATAAAAGATTAAAACGCAAAGATTTCCTGGCAGTTGTGACAAAAGTTCAAAAATTATGCATGACCAGTTTGATGTATTCGTTTCCGTTGTAGAAATGGGAAGTTTTTCCACTGCAGCCAAAAAACTGCACAAATCCCCCTCGGCGGTGAGCAAACAAATGGCGGCGCTTGAGCAGGCGCACGCAACCCAGTTTTTTGATCGGACCACGCGCAGTCTTAATCTCACCGAAGCCGGAAAAATTTACTATGCACATTGCAAGGAAATGCAGCATCGCATTCGTAACGTGAGTAAGGAACTGGATTCGCTTGCAGGTAATCCTGCAGGCGAAATACGTATAACCTGGCCTGCAGGCTTAGCATATTCACGTGCAGCGGAGGCGCTTGGTGAATTTGCCAAGCAATACACCGAGGTGCGCTTTGATATTGTCGCAACCAATGACGTGGTCAACATTAAGGAAGAGGGGATTGATATTGCTTTTCGCACCTCGCCCAAAGAGAGTAGCGACCTTGTAGGCATTGAGTTATTTGAGGTGCGCCCTATGGTTTGCGCCAGCCCCGATTTCATCGACCGCCACGGCCCTCTTAAACAACTCTCCGACTTGGCTGAAGTGCCGAATATTCTGCCCAGCTATATGAATCTCGTTCAAAAAATGCGCCCCAGTTTCCCCGAACTAGCGCAGCTAAAGTTTGAAGAGCAACACCGGGCCAGCGATATAGCCGCCATGCTCAATCTGTGTCGAAACGGCCTGGGAGCGGCGTTGTTGCTTGAACATATCGTCGAACGAGAGCTGCAGAGTGGTGAATTGGTAAACGTGTTCCCGGATCTGCCAGTGCCAAACTTGCCGGTGTACATGATCCACCATCGACTGCAGCACACGCCGCAACGCTTGCGGGTGTTTATTGACTTCTTCAAACGATATTTTCTGTATCCGGACGAAGTGACAGGCATAGATAGATGCGATTGACGAGACCTGGGTTGCTATCCATGAATGTTCGCGTCCCGCACGGTGCCTCTGACACAATACTGTCATCCAACGGTCCCTCGTCGTCATCCCGTACATGATCAGGGACCCATACGCGCGCCACCAGAGCAGTATGGAACCCGGGGTCAGAGTCTCACACGGAACGACATTAAGTTAAGGATTATTCAACAATAAAACGGAGCTTTATCGCGGACTATAGTGGCGCTTAAGCCACTGGCTGAGCCCTTCCAAACCCGGAAATAAAACCCGTTCGGTGATGTTGGCCTGATCCAGCTTGTCGCGAATTTCCCACTTGATCTTGGCAGGAATAATGATTTTTTCGCACTCTGTGCTGCCCATGGTCGATTCCAGGCTCATACCGGGATTGGAGGTGACCGAGAATAAACCATGCTGGTTAACAATGCGGGCATCTACAGAGGGGGGCTCGAAGAATATAAAAAACGGATGCGACGAAAGCTGTTCAAAAGCATCAAGGCTGGTGACCAGACTGTCGAGCATTTCTACCGTAAATACATTGCCGCCTTCCTGTTCCAGACAGGCTTTTAGCGCGCCTGGAAGTTGGCGGTAACAGTCGTGATAATTCACCTTCCAGATTACGCCATCCACGTCGGCATAGCGAATTTCGGCCGTAGCGAAATGCATCCCTACCAAAGGTGAGTAAGTCCAGTCGAGCAGGCGGGTGGGTAAGCCGTGGTGTTGTCCCATGGTGAGCCAATGCCACACGGATTCGTCCGCCTGAAAGCTGCGATGGCCGTATTTGCGAAAGTTGCGCAAAAGGTGCTTTTCCAATTGCGGAAAATCGCCACCCAGTCGCATGAGCGAGGTGGCGAGAGAAAACTCGTGGTTGCCCATGCCGCGAAAAGCATAGGGCGAACGGTGTCGCTGTATATGGTCATTCCAGGAACCGGAAAATAAAATTTCCTGAAGGTGTTCCCAGGATTCAGCTGTCACCGTTTGCATACGCCCTCACTCCATCGCTAGCTCGCTATCAGCTTACGATAACACATACGGTGCATTAAAGCGGTGAACGTTGATCGTCTACCAGTACCAGGCTGTGTGCTTCGAACAAGGTGTCATCACATTCGCCGCTGACACCCGCTTCCTGTCCGAGGGAGGGGGTGCCGCCCAGCGATACTTCGCTACTGGAATCGGTAATGGTGACGGTAACCACTTGCACATCATCATTGAGCGTGACGTTAAGCGTATTCACGGTTTGTCCACACAAGCTGACGTCCTCAAGGGTTAGCACAATCTGGTCTTCGGTGACATCAGAGACTACGCCCACAGCTTGGTCCAACAGCTCAGGTTCTCCATCGAGTATCACCAACGCGGCGTTGAGCCACATGTTTTGGAGTTCCTCGGTCATGATTACTCCGTCTACCTCGGCATGCATGCCTTGCCTGATCGCCGTGTAGTCGAGCAGCTGACCCTGTTTCGTCACGATGCGCGTGCCGTTTCTGGTCTCATCGCCCGCCTGCAATACGACAGGTAGGGGGTTACGGTTAATCGTCGGTTCAGGGGGCAACTCCAGTTCGAATCCGTTCATGTCGGCATCGTTCGCGGGCTTTCCTTCAAGGCTGGCAAAGACACCCTGCTTCAGCACAAGCGCATCGACGCGCAAGCGTGGCCAATGGCGTTTGCCGTTTATGCCTTCGTGATCGACCACGACCAGATGATCGTCAAGTTCTTCGGGAATAAAATCACAGTCGATACTCAGTTCCTGTTCGTTCGCGCCCGCGTAGAGATCCCATACGATACATTCACCCAGGTCTGGCAGGTCACCAAGATCAATCTCAGGCCAATCTTCAAAGAGCTGCGGGCGCTTGGGCCAACCCACAATCGCGAGCTCCTGACCAATCTGGTCTTCGTTAAACAAAGATTCAAGCACCTGTGGCGCTCCAGCCTCGGTGATATTATCAAACAGTGCGGAGTGCTCATCGAGAGACACCAGAACACAGCCAGCACTGTCTGCATCCATGGTTGGTAAAGCGTGGCATAGCAGTATTTGCTGCGAATTTTCATCATAAGCGGCGATTTTGCCTTCTAGGCGCACGAGTCTGGCAACAAAATCATCTTCTACCGCATCAACAAAGACCACAGGGCGGAACTGGTAACCATTGTTGTTACCAATAACGTGGATGGAGCGGCGGGCATCTATATCCAGCTGCAGGGCGAGTGTTGCGCCATCTTCCACTTCAATGCAATCACGAATGTTCAGATCGAGTTTACGGTTGCCAGGTAGTTTCGGATATTCGGGATCTGCACCCGCATCAGCGAAAATCAGCTCGAGCCCGTCCTGGGCCAATGTCAGGCGCACCTTGCAATATTCACCTACTGGAACGCCGTCGGTAAAGGAAAAGGGGATAGATTCGTGCCGCAGTCGTAATAAGTCGAAGGTGTCTGCGGGGCCATCGAACAGTGTGACGCGTTCTTCGTCGTCACCCATCAATTCTATTTTCTCAATGGTCACATTAATGGACGAAAACAGATCGGGGTCTGCAGGTGCGTCGGTGAGGAGTATGCCTACGGTTCCGGTGCCCTTGCCCGAATTCGTACTTTTTGTGTCGTTACTACCGCTGCTACAACCCTGAAGCAAAGCGAGTGCGCAGAGAGTAAAAAAAAGAACGAGTAAATTTAAGGTGGTGCGTGAATGGTTATGCCGCATAAGAAGTCCCTCCCCTTGGATTCGTCATTGTAACGCGCTTACACAATGTTACGAAAGGGCTAATTATTGACCAGTTTCTCGTTGGTGTTGGTGCGCTTAAAAATACTTAAAATGGAGCGCTTTTTGGCATACGGGCTTTATCATCAGTCCTGCTCGTTGGCCGGCCGGCACCTCGGGGTTGGGAAAGAGGATCAACTCTTCTTGTGCCTCGACGACATAGCGTTCTGTGGTTGTGTGCCAAATGAGATCACCGCGCTTGTAAGCTGTAAAGTTGGCGGCATTATCGGGTATACACAGCGAAAACCCATCGCCTCGATGGATGATTTCATGCGTTACGACATAGTGTGTCAGTTCTTCTGAGGACGAGGGGGTAGTGGCGTTTGTCAGGCAGGATCTCAGTGTGACATAGGCGTCCTCAAAGGTTGCGAGGTCATTGTTGCCAAAAGGTTGAACCTTTCCTAACTCAACCGTGTAGCTTTCCGTACCAAAGGTGCGCGCTGTATACGCTGAGAAGGTTGTACTCGGGTGGTTCTGGTGTACCACGGCGCTAATGCCCATTTGCTGCAACCGCTTTAATTGGGCCGGGTTGGGCGTGTTTTTTCTATCTGGTCGAAATGGATACAGCGCGAAGCGTTCCACTAGCGAAGGGCGAATCGCAGTATGCAGATCGTAATGTTCGGCAATTTTGTGTTCCTGGGCGAAGTTGCCCACGGTAGCTTCCAGCACCCGGGCGCGATTGGCATCACTGGTATCCCGGAAGGCTTCCTGTCGGTGGGTTTCCAGAAACAGACGGTTCATATTCACGCTGACAAAACGTTGCTCCCGACGCATGGCTTCTGGGTGCCCCATAATCAGCATGCAGGGCCGGCGCGGCTGCAAATCGCCCATAATGATGTCGTGTACGAGCCGATTAAGAATTTCGATAGGCGCCGTTTCGTTACCATGTATGCCGCTTGATAAAATCAGGCCTTGCTCGCTACTCTTATCCGGTATGATGACCAAAATGCCGAGTGCAGGCACATAGAGCGAGGCATGATCCAGATGCAGCTCGCGGGGATAATCCAGGGCCGGGTTTTGCAGACAGGCGGTAAGCATGTCACCGCTGTCTCCAAATAAGGCCTGCGCTGCCTGAGCCATGATGTGTTACGAGACTGGTCGTAGATGCGCCATCAGGCGATCTTCGAGTTTTCGGAAAGCGAATATCAATGCGAAGGTGAGGCAAAGATAAATCGCGGCGACAAATAAAAATGCATCGAAGGGGGCGTAGTAGCGCGCATAAATATCCCGCGCGGCACCGGTGAGGTCGACGATGGTGACCACGCTGGCTATAGAGCTGGCATGCAGCATAAAAATAACTTCGTTGGCATAGGCTGGCAGGGCGCGGCGCATTGCACTGGGAAGAATAATGCGGCGTAGCTGCTGGGCTCGTGACATACCATAGGCCTTGGCGGCTTCGATTTCACCTTTGGGGGTGGTTTCTATGGCCCCCCGAATGATCTCGGTGGTGTAGGCTGCCGTGTTCAGTACAAAGGCAATCAGGCAGGGGTAAAAGGCTTCGCTGAGTATTTCCCAGAAAATGGTTTGCTGAATGCCAGTAATCTGAGCCGTGCCGTAGTAGATAAGATAAAGTTGGACCAATAAAGGCGTACCCCGGAAGCAATAGACATAGGCCCAAATGGGCTTGCTGATCCATGGATTTTGAGAGGTGCGCAGAATGCCTAGGGGCAGGGCGATGGCCAGGCCAATTATCAGCGAGAGAAAGACCAGCTGTACTGTGGTGACCAGGCCGTCCCAATAGTGCAGCAGGGTCGGCGGGTTGAAGATTTCGTTATCGGCAAACAGGGCAAGAAAGCTTTCCATCACTACGCTCCCGTCGTGCCGACATTGTATTTACGTTTTAGAATATTAAAGCCCCATTCCGACAGCGCTGTAAGTGCGAGGTAAACGGCCGCCACCGGAATCAAAAAGGTAAAGGGTTCATGCACCGCTTTTGCGGCCTCAGAGGCGAGGCGTACCATGTCGGCCAGACCAATAATCGAGACCAGAGCGGTGGTTTTGAGCATAACTAGCCAGTTGTTACCCAAACCGGGCAGCGCATGGCGCATCATCTGCGGGAACATAATACGGTGAAAAATCTGCCAGCGACTCATGCCGTAAGCCTTGCCCGCTTCAATCTGCCCCGGGTCAACCGATTGAAAGGCACCGCGAAAGGTTTCGGCCATGTAGGCGCCAAAAATAAAACCGATGGTCACCACGCCGGCGACAAATTCGTTGATATTAAAAAACACATCGATGGCGTATTCTTCATAAAGCCAGTCGGAAAAGTTATTCATCATCATCTGGCCGCCAAAGAAAATCAGCAGCATTAACACCAGGTCGGGCACGCCACGAATGATCGTGGTGTAGGTGGTGGCGATACCTTTGAGCACCAAATTGTCAGACAACTTGGCTAGGGCTCCCAGCAAGCCCAGCAGCAGTGCCAGCAATAAAGACAGCACGGCGACTTCGATGGTGAGAATGGCGCCACCAAAAATAGAAGGTCCGTAACCGTGTAGATCGATCATGTGTTTGGTTCGTTATCCTGTCGAACGCTGGAAACTGAATGCTAGAAGCCTACTTCCGGCTTCAGGCATCCAACTTCCAGCCACGATTTTGGGTTTAAATCTTAATACTGTACGAGAAGTACTTATTCATAATCTTGTCGTAAGTACCGTCGTCTTTCAGCTTCTTAAGTGCTTTGTTGAACTTGTCGGCCAGTTCGGTATCGCGCTTGCGGAATGCAACGCCAACGCCGTCACCCACCTGTACCTTTGCACCCATGGTTTGGTAGCTGTTGTCTTTGAGAATGGTTGACTCACCGACAGGGAAGTCCAGAAATACCAAATCAATTCTGCCGCCGGTCAGGTCCAGTACCAGATCATCAGCGGTGGTATAACGCTTAACTTCAACTACGTCGCCAAAATTGTCAGTGACATAGCCATCCTGCAGTGTGCCGCGCTGAACGCCAACACGCTTGCCTTTCATGGATGCCTTGCTCGTCACATCAACGACCGTACCCTTCTTGGCGAACCAGGCCGAAGGCGTGTTGTAGTAGCCTTCAGAGAATAAAACTTTTTTGGCACGCTCTTCAGTGATGGACATAGACGACATAATCGCATCGTATTTGCGCGCCAGCAGGCCAGGAATAATGCCGTCCCATGCTTGTACTACCCACTCGCACTCAGCACCGATTTCTTTACATACTGCGTTGCCCAGATCGACTTCAAAGCCGGTGAGTGTGCCGTCGGGTGCACGGAACTCGAAGGGCTCATAAGGCACATCTACGGCGATTTTCAGTTTCATGTGACCGTGTCCGTCTGCATGCAGGGCAGTACTCGCCAGGGCCAATACACAACTTAACGCAAAGGCTAATAGTTTCATCTTACTTGCTCCAGTTTCGTCTTTTTTTGGTTTTAGTGCATCGGTAAGTGTCTACCGATTATTATTGTGAACCTAAAGGTTCTAGTACTTCGGTTGTAAAAACTGCTTTATGCGTTCCGAATCCGGGTTGTCGAAGACCTTGGCGGGCGTGCCTTGTTCTTCAATTTTGCCTTCATGTAAAAACAGCACTTTGGAAGACACATCCTTGGCGAAAGCCATTTCGTGCGTTACCACTATCATGGTGCGGCCTTCTTCGGCCAGGCCTCGCATGACCTTGAGTACTTCTCCGACCAGCTCGGGGTCAAGAGCCGAGGTGGGTTCGTCGAACAAGAGTACTTCGGGTTCCATCGCCAGGGCTCGGGCAATGGCGGCGCGTTGTTTCTGACCACCCGACATTTGCGCAGGGTAGTAGTGTTTACGCTCGTAAATGCCCACTTTATTCAGGAGTTTCTCCGCGCGTTCGATGGCTTCTTTACGAGGAATACCCAGCACATGAATGGGCGCTTCGATAATATTTTCGAGTACCGTCATGTGTGACCAGAGATTGAAACCCTGAAATACCATCGACAAACGGGCTCGCATGCGTTCTACCTGCTTGTGGTCGGCAGGTTCGCGTTCGCCACGTTTGTTGGTTTTGAACAGCACGCTCTCACCATGCAGGGCAATATCGCCGGAGGTGGGAATTTCGAGCATGTTGATGCAACGCAGAAAGGTACTTTTACCCGAACCTGAAGAACCGATCATGGAGATCACGTCTCCTTTGACGGTTTCGAGTGATACGCCCTTGAGCACTTCAAGGTCATGAAAACGTTTATGAAGATTGGTGACCACGAGCGGTCGCGCATCTGCCATTGTGTACTCCGGTTTGTGTACCTGTTTAATAGTCGAATTTGGCCCTTGCGGCAAATAAAAAAACCGCTGGGCCGGTGTGGCGCAGCGGTAAGATTTCGAGCTATTCGTCGTGTACTTCGGCGAGCGTGAGTTTGGCAGTGGCGGTCTTGCTTAAAGAGACGAAAAAACGCGTCGTGCAAAGACCGGTGCCGGCTCGAGCCGATGCCGGTGTTGCATGGGTATTTTCTTGGCAATGATTGTGATTAATAGAAACGAAGCGCATCACTTATAGTTTTATGCCAGCAGGCCGGAATGCCACATAGTCTCGCCAATTGGTCATTAAATTGCAACATTGTTGTGCGGCATATCGCCCGTACAACGGCGTTTCAGGCGAATAAGCTGGCCAAATAGTCATTGAGAAAACGACCCGAGGGGTCGAGCTCTTGCCGAACCTCCTTAAAGGCCTCCCATTGCGGGTACATGATTTTGAACTGTGGGGCCTTGAGGGTATTGAATTTACCCCAATGCGGGCGACCACCATATCTAATCAGTAGGGGCTCTACGGCAGCGAAGAGTGGGCCATAGTCTTCCTCAAAATAACGATGCACGGCTAAAGATATCGTATCGCGCTGGTAGAAAGGGCTCAGCCAGGCGTCTTCCCCGGCGATAAAACGACATTCAATGGGGAAGAACACTTCCGGAAATTGCGTTTCGATCAATTCGCGTATTTCTTTCAGAGCTTGCAGGCCGCTATCTACTGGCAAGTGGTATTCCATTTCGTTAAAGCGCACATGCCGTTCGGTGGCATAAATAGCATAGGAATAATCGGTGTTGCTGCTGGGTTCGATACTGCGCATATAAGTGCTCAATATCATTTCGCGCAATTTGCTGGACCAACCCAGATAATCACGTGCGGTTTTCAGATCAAGCACGCCGCTGTTGCCATCCAGTTCGTGCCCCTCCTGCGCAGGGTCTGCAGTAGGGTTGAGATAGTCACCCAGAGTCATACCGGTGAATGGGAAATAATAAAATTCGAAGTTGCGGTTAGCGGCGGCCATTGAAAGGGCCTGTTCCATACACTCCTCTACCGGCATCCAGCGCGCTTCTCGTTTAAGGCGGAAGGGCTCCCTATTTTGCAGGGTAATGCGAGTGACAATGCCCAGTGCGCCCAAATTGACCTGGGCAGCTCTGAATACGTCTGGGTTTTCGCTCTCATTGCAGCGCAATAGCTCGCCATTGGCGAGTGCCAGTTCCAGTTCGGTCACGTATGAAGACAAACTACCCAACTCACGGCCAGTACCGTGTGTTGCAGTAGCAACGCAGCCGGCCAGTGTTTGCTGGTCTATATCGGGCATATTAATGAGAGCCTGCCCCTGATTGTGTAAGGCCGGGCCAATGTCCTGCAGGACAGTACCGCCCAAAATGGTTGCTTGCAGGCGTTCTGCATCGACACTTTCAATGCCAGTTAATCGCCGGGTCGACAATAATAGGTGATCGGTGGGCACCAGTGGCGAAAAAGAGTGCCCAGAGCCAACAGCACGAATTTTATTTGTGTCTGATCGCAGAAGTTCCTGTAGTTCAGCGACAGAAGAAGGTGCCACACGGCGTGAGGGAATACACCGTTGATTGCCTGACCAGTTACGCCAGGGATATTGTTTGTTCGTGGCTGCGGCACTCAGCGCAATATTTGGCATTGCACCGGCCAGGGTGGTGGCTATGAGGCCTTTCAGAAGCTGTCGACGTTCCATGATATGCCCATTATTGACTGTTATGTGAATATTGTTCACGTTTTATTGTATAAAATCTACCCCCGCCGTTCCATATAGCAAAAACACTTGTTCCTGAGCTGGATTTTTGTGAAGGAGATTTGTCTTTACACTGGGCAACCTGGTTCTATTGGTTGACCTCCTGAACGGTGGAGGATCGATGTTTTTCTTAGTGGAATCATACTGCAAATGGATTGCCGCCTGCGCGGTATTAACTGTGTTGTTGCAATGACAGCGGCCCGAGTAACTGTCACTGACGATCAATAAATTTAATAAATAAGGAGTTTCGCTCGTGGAGAAAATCGCTATTGTTTATCCGGCTATTGCTATGTTTTTGCTGACGATAGGGCTGATATTATCGCTAGGCATTTCGCGCTTTTTCGCGATTCACAGTGGTAAGGTGAGTATCAAATATTATCGTTTGTACAACGAAGGCAAGCAGCCGGATTACCTGCACTTGCGCGGGCGACACGTGCAAAACCTGTTTGAAGTGCCGCCCCTGTTTTACGCAGGCGTATTGTTTACCTATGTCACCGATCAGGTAACTCTCATAGCCATCAGTGCCGCCTGGGCTTTCGTTGCCCTGCGTGTGGTACACAGTGTTATACATCTCACCAGCAATAATGTCAGCATGCGTTTCTTTGCTTTTGGGCTGAGTCTGTTGGCCCTTACCGTATTGTGGTTGCATCTATTGTGGCGGTTACTGTAATGCATCGTCGCGGCCTCTAATCAGACAGATGGACTTTGGATTGTTTGGGTTGGATTGCCTCGGCTATACGGGCCTGAAGATCCTCTGTGTGGCCTTTTGTAATCGGGGTAAACCGGTTAATAGGGCGTGTTTCTGTTGGTCCTTGGCGGTCTCCTGCAGCAGTTTTGCACTTTCGCTACGATCCTGCTCCATGAGTATGGCCAGGGTCTGTAGCAGCGGGGGGCAGATTGCCCGGGTCGGAGAAGGCTGCTATATCCAGTTGATCTGCTCACGACTCTTGCCTGTAAAGGCGGCCAATAAGTCCCATGTCTGCAATGGTTAATTCGAGCATCTCGTCCCGCAGGTTGGTCATGCTGGCCTGTCGGTTGGTCACAGCGCAATATGTTTGAGACCGCTGAGCTGCGCGATTAAGCTTGGGAAGTGCAGAGTGGCGCCGCGTCGACTGATGCAGTAGCGCTGTTCCACTTCAGTCTTGACCAGTTGTCCCAGGTTCTTCAAGGTGTGTAACTGTGAAGCGTTTAGTGTCCTGGGGCAGGAGTCGATGATGCATAGTGTGCCAACTTTAAAACCCAAGGGCTCATGCAAAGGGGCTCCGGCATAAAAGCGAATATTGGTTTCACCTGTTATAAGAGGATTATCTTTAAAACGGGCATCGATACTGGTGTCTTCGATTAGAAACATATGATCGCTTTGAATGGCGTGATGGCAAAATGTGATTTCCCTTGGTGTTTCAGTAGCCTCGAGAGCCTTGCGCCGACCTGAACCATTGTCTATCGGTATCGACTAATGACACCAGTGCGATATCGACACCAAAGGTGTCTTTGGCAATTGGCGTAATGCGATTCAGCTTTGGGTCTCTTCCAGAGTCCAGAATATCCAGTTTTTTCAACTGCTCATAGGCATCTGTTCTTCTAAGCAAAGCATTGTTCAATCCCACCCGTGAATGCCTAAGGTTGCGATTGCATGGTGCAGTATGGGGGCATTAACTTCGTCGCCAATGCTCGTTTCGCCATTTAATGGTGGGTCATATAGGGAATTTCCTGATGCTTCTGGGGAATATTCTGATAGTGACTTTGCACCTGTTTACATACGCTTTGATGAAGTGATTTTTCTAATAAAAAAACCGAGTTGTTTTGATGGCTTTGTGATTGGCTCACTTCGTCAACAAGTAGTCATGAGCCGAGACGAACACAGCACTAGAAGGTCGATACAATGAAAACTTTGCATAGTCTCACAATTAAACGGGCCGTAACAGGGCAGGGTAATGTTTTAGAAAGCCACCATGTGCATCCCAAGTCCTTTGAAGACCTTGGCACGGCAGGTATGCTCAGTTTTCCTGTTTGGTTGACGATATTGGTGTGTGTCTTGATTAGCCCTGCGATCGCTTACCTGGATGTAGCAATCTGGGCTTATGTGGCCCTGCTCGCGCTGGTATGTGTCGAGTCGCTTTGTTTGCGCCTGATGGATGCCGGTGTGTTATTGAGTTTTTCCGCCATATGGATTGAAGTCCTAGAGAGTGTTTTTGTATCAGTCGACCTGACAGATTTTTATCTGCATATTGTGGTGGGCACTGTGGCCAGCTTTGGGGTGCTGATTATTGCTAGTGTGATATTCATCTATCAAGAGCTCAAGCGCTTCAGCTAAGGTTCATTTCGCTTTTAATCATCCAAACTGATCAATCCTTCTCTTAAAGCGTAACGCACCAGGCCAGCGATATCGCGGATCTGTAAACGCTCCATAATTTGCGCGCGATGTGTTTCCACTGGCCTACTACTCAGGTTTAGTGTGTAGGCGATTTCCTTGGTGACATGCCCCAAGGCGATTAGCTTTAGTACCTCTGTTTGACGGGGCGTGAGTATGTGTTCTTTGTCGTTGTTGAGTGAGTCTTTTCATCAAATTCTGCCAGCACCAATCCCGAAACTTTAGGGCTCAAATATTGCTGACCAGAGCAGATGGCCTGCAAGGCAAATTTCAGCTCTGTCCCGGCTGAGTCATTGACCAGATAGGCCTTTGCACCCGCTTTCAAGGCACGTATCGCGATGCTTTTGGATGCATGTATCGACAACACGATAACAGGGAGGTCGGGTTGGCCTTTGGAGAGCAGTTCCAACACTTCGAACCCCGACACATTGCTCATGGCCAAGTCACTGATCAGGACATCGGGATGATGCTGATCTACCAGAGTTTGAACTTCCGCGCCGTCGCTACCCTCGGCAACCACCGAATATTCGGGCAGGCCATCTATGAGCGCTCGCAGGCCGGCCCGAACTAACTGATGGTCATCAACCAGTATGACTTTGGTCATGGTGTATGCGCCTTTTCTGAGAGGGGCAGAGACAGGATCATATGGCTGCGCCTGCCAGGGTGGGGGCGAGCTCATCACAATATCGCCGCCCGCGATGAGTGCTCTCTCGCGCATGTAAACCAGCCCGAGATGATCTGATTTGGAATGTATGTCAAACCCCACACCGTTGTCTTCGACATCAATTTGTAGGATGTTTTCATCTATTTCTATGTCAATTTTTACCGGGCTGGCATGGGCATGGCGCAGAATATTTGTCAGGCATTCCTGAATCATTCTAAAAGCAATGATTTCAGTTTGTTGCGAGAGTTGGGGAATAGTTGTCGATGTAAATTCGTATTCGATACCTGCAGAATCCAGCAAGCGTTCGCTTAACCATTCCAGTGCAGCTGCCAGGCCCAGCTCACCGAGTTGTGGGGGCTTAGCATCAAAGATAGATTGCGCACCTTCGCAATGGCGTGACTGCTCATTGTCAGGAGTTGTTCGGCTTGATGAAGTGAGTCGCGGTCGTTGAGTTGCCGGGCTAACATGCCCACTCCCAGACTAATGGCTGTTAACGTTTGGCCTGTTTCATCGTGTAAAGTTGCCGATATTGCTGGTCGCGCTTATAGACCTGAAATTTCATATTGATCTGGTCGGTGGGATCCATGCAGCACCCAATAACCACATCCTCGTCAAAACCTTGTCTGATACGTTCGCCCCTGATCAGTATGCGGCGCTCGATATCCAAGATTAAACGCAGTCGACAGGTCAGCTCAAAGGGCTCTTTATATTTTGATTTTGGCAAGTTCTCTACAAGTTGATAGCGGTCTTCATCATCAATCTTTGCGAACAGGTGGTCGAGGCTGGTGCTTGTCGCCGCTGTGTCCGGGCGAAGCATATCGAGAATGCTTAAAGCACTGGTCGATAGCAATAAACGATTACTTGCAGGGTAGTACTCCCAGGAGCCCAGTTGAGCGACCACCTGGGCCAACTCAAGATGGCGCAGTGATTTGCGCCGCGCGTCCATGCTTTTTTGCCAGGGGGCACGACTCTTCAGGACAAGAATATAGCTAGCGTTGTTGCCTAAAAATAATGGTTTAAAGTGCACAGTCAAATAATGAAGAAGCTGTGAGTCGGGCGGAACAAACTGGCACCGAATTCTGGTTTTGTTTTCCGTCAATGCGTCCCGCCAGGCAGAGCGGCTTAACGTGGGTATAAATTCCATGATGGCTTTACCCACAATTGCCTCAGAGTTCTGATTGAGCAGCTTTTCGGCCAGCGGGTTGGCATGCAGAATAGTGAG
The DNA here is from genome assembly GCA_041589495.1 of Oleiphilaceae bacterium. GTDB lineage: Bacteria > Pseudomonadota > Gammaproteobacteria > Pseudomonadales > Oleiphilaceae > PZPK01. The sequence continues at coordinate 34,651 of JBFHVM010000001.1, forward strand.
GTGGTCGCGATCAATGAGTAGGCAAGCCAGTGGCATGCCGTCAATCAGGGTGTAGTCGTTGGTTATGCTCGAAAGAAGATTGTTTATGGCCATTTGATCGAGTTGCAACCTTAGTTAGAGTATAGAAGTAGAATGGCCGCTTCACGAATCATTGAACCTGGAGGGCCGTTTTGAAACTGAGCTTTACGGAAAGTTGTGGTAATCGAAATGTGCTCTGTCGAGAGGATGAACGGCGCGTAGAAATCTACGTATTGGATCAGCAAGACAAAGAAACCTATCTGGTGGTCGCGTTGGCCGGAACTGTTGGACAAGTCCCTGATCGTCTTCGTTGTATGGGCCCATTTTACTCCCGGGAGCAGGCACAAGGTGCCGTTGCAGCCGTGCAGCATGCGCTGGTTAACGAGGGCTTTGCACCCGTCGCTGAGCGGTGCGAGTGGGAAATGGTCGCCGCGCGTGAAGCGCGCGCAATTCGTCATGAGCGCGAACTGAATGCGGTGGATGCGGAGTTTGTGCCGCTCGGCATTATGCCGGAAAAACCGGAGCCGAGAGAGCCTAGGTGATGCGTATAATACTGAGCCGTAAAGGTTTTGATTCGTCGTCTGGCGGTTGTCCCAACCCAATATTGCCTGATGGTCGCCTGGTGGCACTGCCTATTCCCGATGCAGATTCGCCAGTGACATATAGCCAGTTGCAATACGACCCTTCCATTGCAGAGCTGGCCAGTCAACTCAGTGGTAGACGAATGGCGGGCCATGGCGCGCATCTCGACCCCGATTTGGAGGCAGGGTTGCAGAGCAGAAATCGCGATTGGCGGCCTGTTCTGGGTCAGCATGGTGCGGCAGAAGGCCATCTATGTAACGAGGACGTAGGGGGCGGTGACCTGTTCTTATTTTTCGGCCTGTTTCGTCCTGTTGAGCGGGAAGGGCGACGATGGCGCTTTGTTTCTGGCAGTGTGTCGCGACATTATATTTGGGGCTGGTTGCTAGTGGATCGCAAGATTGATCTGGCTTCAGAAGTAGTGCCTCAAGCCTATCAAGCGCACCCCCATGCCTTTGGTGACAGAGGTCGCCGCAACGCGCTTTATATTGCCCAATCGAATCTTTCGTCACTGATCATCTCACCAGTGATTCCGGGTGCCGGGTGTTTTCCACTGGCGGTGCCGCAGCTGTGCCTGACGCATCCCGAAGCAACCAGGCCCAGTGTATGGCAACTACCATCGTGGTTCTTTCCGCGAGGTAGGCCACCACTTAGCTATCATCACAAGCAAGCACGCTGGTCTTTAACAGACAATGGCTGTGAATTGCAGGCAGTGGCGCGTGGTCAGGAGTTTGTGTTGCAGGCCGAGCACTATCCAGAGTACCAAAACTGGTTGCGGGAATTGTTTGCATATGGCCTGCGCAAACAATGAGTTTGTACAATACTATTGTTGACTGGCTGGTTATAATGCTTTGAGCAACTGTGTAGAAGAATAACCCATAACGACACAAGGCAATCATGGAAACAACAAGGCGACAACCGATTCAGGATCGCGGTAAGGAACGCTATCAATTGATTATTCAGGCCACGCAACGGTTAGTGGGTGAGCGTGGTAATGATCAGGTGAGCATACGGGACATCGCCAAAGAGGCCGGTGTGGCTCCCAGTTCAATCTACCAGTATTTTGACGACAAGCATGCCATTATCGTTGCGATCATGAACGATTATTTTGATCGTAGCTTCAGCCTGCTTGCGGAGCAGACATCCAGGGCGAAGTCACTGGCAGAATGGACTGCCGCCATTGAAAGTTCGGTAGATTATTTCTTTGCCATGCTAAGGGAAGACCCCAGTTGGGCAACCATTTGGAGCGGCATTCAAGCCAGCCCGGCTTTGCGGGATATCGACAACCAGGATGCCCTGCGCAATGCCGAATTGCTCAAAGATCAATTACAGGGTTTTTGCCCGCACCTGAGTGACAAAGAGGCTCTATCGGCTTGCTTGCTGCTGGTGCAAATGGCAGGGCTGACGGCACGTATGGCGCTGTTTTCGGATACGCGCCTCGCCGATGATTTAATTCAGGAGTTCAAAACGCTATTGCGACTGAGGGTAGCGCAACTGGGCAGTCAGAGCACTAGCGCTAACTAGAGCGGTATCCCTTAACGCTCCACCGTTGCCATATAGAGTACCAGTTGTTCCAGTTGCTCCGGACTGCATTCAAAGCACTGACCGGCTGGAGGCATGCCGCGATAGCCCTGCATCACGCGCTGCATTACGGTCTCCATACCCACGGACAATACCTCGTGCCAGCGAGCATGATCACCACTCAAAGGCGCTCCCATGGCGGCATTCTCGTGGCAATTCTGACAACTCGTTTGATAGATGTCATGTAATTCCGCGTCCAGTGTCACCTGTTGCAATGATGGCGTCCTATCGTTCGAGCATGCCGCTAGCGCTATCAACATGAGCATTAGCGCTGTGCGTTTAATCAAGTGAAAGAGCATGGCTGTAGTCCTGTTTTTGTTTTAGGTATTGGTCGTATATTACACAATATGAACAATGTTCACAATATTGCTTTGGTCGGACGTCTGACGCTAGACGTCGGACGCAATACGCTATGCCATCACCATCGAAATTTTGAGTTTTGGGAAGAACAAACGAATTCACAAGCGTTACGCATAGGACGTCAGAGGTCGGACGCTAGACGCTGGAACCATCACCATCTGAGTTTTTTGAGTAGTGTGAAGTGCAAACTAATCCACAAGCGTTACGCTTAGGAAGTCAGACCCCAGACCCCAGACCCCAGACCGCAGACCCCAGACCGCAGACCGCAGACCCCAGATCCCAGATCCCCAACGCCACGATCAAGGCTGCACAATAATCGTCTTCAAACCTTTCGCCACATCGCGCTCTTCGATTTCTGGCGCGGTGGAAAGCACTTGCATACTGCTTGCTTCGGAGAAGGTAAGGGCCAGGTCGGTTTTGAATTCTTCGATGCATACCTGCGGATTATTCAAGCAACAGAATAGTTGTCCACCAGGCTTGAGGCTGCCCTGTACAATCTGGAGAAGTTTTTGGTAATCGCGCCAACCATGAAAGGCTTTTTTCTGATAGGGAGGTGGATCGAGAATGATCAGGTCGTAGTCCTGGCGTGATTCAAACCAGCGTGCCGACTTGAGAATGTCACGCTTATAAAAGGCAGCTTTGCCGTCGTGTATGTGATTGTGTTGGTGATTACGCTGCGCGATCTTGAGTACGTTTGCTGCCATATCAACATTGTCGACCCGTTCGGCACCGCCTTTGAGCGCAAACAGAGAAAAAATTCCCGTGTAGCAGAAAAGATTAAGTACTTTTTTCCCAGCGGCGTTTTCTGCCAACCATTGCCAGCCCGCACGCATATCCAGAAAGGCGCCGGTATTACGGTTTTTGCCCAGCGTGATCGCTGCTTCCAGGTCATCGGCCAACTTAACCCAGCCTTGCCAGGGTAATTGGGTTTCGAGCCTTTGACACAGAATACGTGTGACGAAGTCCGGCCATTCGCGTTGCTGCACCAACACCGCTTTAACGATGTCGTTTTGCTCAAAAACGGTTTGTAGTGTCTCGGTAATATGTGGTGCAAGCTTGTCGCCAAAATGCTGCACAAACAGATAAGGCGGATACCACTCTACATTGCATTGCTCCCAGCCTTCGTATGCGCGGCCGCGACCATGCAGC
>JBFHVM010000002.1:0-31097 GCA_041589495.1 Oleiphilaceae bacterium
TAAGCGGTCAGTCGGCGATAACGCTGTTCGAGCAGCTCGTCTAACTCCAGACTACAGAGTGCATCCAGTTGCTCTGAGAGTAGGGCTTTAATGCTCTGAGCACTCACCTCCGGTTGACGATGCGCGCCACCGAGTGGTTCGTCGATGACCTGATCCACCAGCTTGAGTTCGAGCAAACGATGCGCGGTGACCCCCATGGCCTCGGCCGCATCGGCGGCGTATTCTGCGCTTTTCCATAGAATAGAGGCGCAGCCTTCGGGAGAAATCACGGAATATGTGGCGTACTGGAGCATATTCAAGCGATCACACACACCAATGGCCAGAGCACCACCGGAACCGCCCTCACCGATAACCGTTGAGATCACCGGCGTTTTTAATCGCGACATGACCGCGATATTGTGGGCAATGGCCTCACTCTGGCCACGCTCTTCGGCACCAATGCCCGGATAGGCTCCCGGGGTATCGATAAAGGTCAGCACCGGAATTTCGAAGCGCTCTGCAAGCTCCATCAGCCGACAGGCTTTGCGGTAGCCTTCGGGCTTAGGCATGCCGAAGTTGCGCTTCACTTTCTCCTTCACCTCGCGACCTTTCTGATGACCAATCACCATCACCGAGCGACCATCTAGTCGCGCCAGACCACCTACGATTGATGGGTCATCGGCATAATGACGATCACCATGCAATTCGTCGAAATCATCAAAAATATGGCTGATATAGTCGAGCGTGTAAGGGCGCTTGGGATGTCGCGCCAAACGAGTAATATCCCATGCACTGAGGTTGGCAAAAATATCGCGCGTGAGGGCCGCACATTCGTTTTCAAGGCGTTCGATTGCCTCTGCAATATTGAGTTCCTGATCGCTGCCCACCAGACGCAGCTCTTCGATTTTCTCTTCGAGTTCTGCAATGGGTTGCTCAAAATCAAGGTAGTAAAGATTCATATGCGCCTTATAAGAGAAAGCGTGAGGTAAAGAAAACCCGTGTCTTAATGAGCCTGAAAAGAATAAGCGATCAGGCTCTTTAACGATGCCCCCTATTGTCGCCAATTTGTAGCACGCGACTCAAGCTCTAAAGTCGGGGTCGAGAAAAATTGGGGTCAGAGCCCTTTTTTTAAAAGGGCTCTGACCCCAATTTTTCAATATACCAGTTCTACCTGCTCTTCACCCAGTAGGTAACGCAGCTCCTGCAGCACTTCGTCTTGCGGTTTTATTCGCCACTCATCCCCGAGCGTAATCAGCGATTGGGCTTCTTCGCGCTGATAGCGCAGCGTCACCGGGCAACCGCCGCGCTGGTAGGGCTGCAAAGTACTCTGCAAGGACTTGAGAAATCCGTTAGCAAACTGCTTGGCATGTACCTTCAATTCGAGACGTTGGGCATGGCGTTCGCGCGCTGCTTCTATACTGTACACCGCGCTGCCGCGCATCTTGAGTGAGCCGGAGTATTCATCAAAGGTCACCACGCCTTCGAGGGCGACGATGGTGTCTTTGGCTATGGCATCACGAAACTCTTCGAAGGTATCCGAGAACAGTGTGGCTTCGATGCGTGCGCTGCGGTCATCCAACGTGACGAAGCACATATTCTGGCCGCGCTTGTTTTTCATCAAGCGTACAGCCACGATGAGCCCCACCACTGTGATGCGACTTTTGCTCGACTTGAGATTCACAATGGACTGACTGGAAAAGTTCCGTACTTCCTTTTCGTATTCGTCGAAAGGATGTCCGGTGAGGTATAAACCCAGGGTTTCTTTCTCTTCGTGCAGACGCTGCTTCTCGCTCCATTCACGAATGCCCAAAGAGCCTGCGTAAACGTCCTCTTCTTCACTAGGCACCACGGCTCCGAACAGATCCTCCATACCCGCATTCTGGTTTCGGGAATTCTGGTCGGCACGTTGCACAGCTTCTTCAATGGAGGCCATCAGGCGCGCCCGGCTGGGTCCCAGCGAATCCAAAGCACCGGCTTTGATGAGCGCTTCGAGCGCACGTTTATTGACCTTGCGCAGATCCACGCGATCACAAAAATCAAACAGATGAGCAAACTTACCGCCTTCGGCGCGGGCCTCGAGTATGCTTTCGACCGGCCCCTCACCGAGACCCTTGATAGCGCCGAGGCCATAAACGATCTGCCCTTCCTGGTCTACCGTGAAGGTATATTCACTCACGTTCACATCGGGCAAGACCAGCGCCAGCTTCATCTTGCGACACTCTTCGACCAGCGTGACCACCTTGTCGGTGTTCTGCATATCGGCGGTGAGTACCGCAGCCATAAACTCCGCGGGATAGTGAGTCTTGAGCCACAGGGTCTGGTAAGAAACGATGGCATAAGCCGCCGAGTGCGATTTGTTAAATCCGTAACCGGCAAACTTTTCAACCAGGTCGAAGATCTTCATTGCCAGATCAGGGTCGATACCCTGCTCTTTCGCACCTGATTCAAACAGGGTGCGCTGCTTGGCCATTTCTTCGGGCTTTTTCTTACCCATGGCTCGACGCAGCAGGTCGGCGCCGCCGAGCGAATAGCCCGCCAGTGTCTGCGCGATCTGCATAACCTGCTCCTGATAAACGATAACCCCGTAGGTGGGTTCGAGTATCGGTTTCAGGCTTTCATGCTGGAAGTCCGGGTGCGGATAGGCAACCTCGGCACGCCCGTGCTTACGGTTGATAAAGTCATCTACCATGCCCGACTCCAGCGGTCCGGGGCGGAACAGTGCCACCAGGGCGATCATGTCTTCGATGTTATCGGGCTGTAGCTTGCGGATCAGGTCTTTCATACCGCGGGATTCCAGCTGGAACACCGCAGTGGTTTCGGCCGTCTTCAACAAGCGAAAGGAGGCATCGTCGTCCAAGGGAATATGGTCGATGTCGACAGGGTCTTTACCTTCTTTGGCCAGGCGCGGATTGATCATCTTCAGCGCCCAGTCGACGATGGTCAGGGTACGTAGTCCCAAGAAGTCGAACTTAACCAGTCCGGCATCTTCCACGTCGTTTTTGTCGAACTGGGTAACCAGACCGCCACCCTCTTCGTCGCAATACAGCGGTGCGAAATCGGTCAGTTTGGTGGGAGCAATTACCACCCCCCCGGCATGTTTACCCACGTTGCGGGTAATACCCTCGAGCTTGAGGGCCATCTCCCAGATCTCACCGGCTTCTTCGTCGGTTTCGATAAACTCTTTGAGCGTAGGCTCCTGTTCGATGGCCTTGGCCAGCGTCATACCCACTTCGAAAGGAATCATCTTCGACAGACGATCCGCCAGACCGTAAGACTTGCCCTGTACCCGCGCCACATCGCGTACTACCGCCTTGGCCGCCATGGTACCGAAGGTAATAATCTGCGAGACTGCCTCGCGCCCGTAGTGATCGGCCACGTAAGAGATGACCCGATCCCGACCGTCCATACAGAAGTCAACGTCGAAGTCGGGCATCGATACCCGCTCCGGGTTGAGGAATCGCTCAAACAGCAAGTCGTAAGCCAGCGGATCGAGATCGGTGATCTTGAGTACATAGGCCACCAGTGAGCCGGCACCCGAACCCCGCCCCGGCCCCACCGGAATGTCGTGATTCTTCGCCCACTGGATAAAGTCCATTACGATGAGGAAGTAACCGGGGAACCCCATCTGCAGAATAATATCGAGCTCAAAGTCGAGTCGATCGTAATAGGGTTTGCGCAATTCCGGCGTATCTTCGTCGGCCAGAATCACCTCAAGACGTTCATCGAGACCTTCGCGACAAATCTGCCGGAAGAACTCGTCCATGGTCATGCCCTCAGGCACCGGATACTGCGGCAAAAAGTACTCGCCCAAGCGCAACTCGACGTTACAGCGCTTGGCGATTTCGAGCGTATTTTCCAGGGCCTCAGGAATGTCTTCGAAAAGCTCGGCCATTTCCTCGGCGCTTTTCAGGTATTGCTCTTCGCTGTATTTGCGCTCACGCTTGGGGTCATCCAGCGTATCGCCGTCCGAAATACACACACGCGACTCGTGAGCTTCGAAGTCATCGCGCGTTAAAAACTGCACGTCGTTGGTGGCCACCACCGGGCATCCAGTCTGCTCAGCCAGTGCCACGCTCAAGTGCACGCACTCTTCGTCATTAACGCGACTGGTTCGCTGCAATTCGAGATAAAAGCTATTGGGGAAGACCTCCATCCAATGTGCTAGCTGCCGCGCGGCCTGATCCTGCTTGCCCGCTAACAGGCTGCGACCAATCTCGCCTTCCTTCGCTCCTGAAAGCGCAATCATGCCTTCGGCCTGCGCTTCGAGCCAGGCACGCTTGATGACCGCACGCCCCATGCGCTGCCCTTCGGTAAAACCTTTGGAGACCAGCTCGGTCATATTGCGGTAACCGAGATCATTTTTAGCCAACAAAGTCAGGCGTGAGGGGGTATCTTCGTCTTCGGGATTTTCGAGCCAGATATCCACGCCCACAATCGGCTTAATACCCGCGCCCCGCGCCGCACCGTAAAACTTAACCAGAGCACATAGGTTGGACTGATCGGTAATCGCCAGAGCTGGCATCTGCGCAGCCGCCACCTGCTTGACCATGGGCTTGATACGCAACAGGCCGTTGGTCAGCGAGAATTCGGTATGTATTTTTAAATGAACAAAGGCGGCGGACATGGATTTCCAACAAACTGCAATGGATACGGGCGCTTGGATTCAGCGCTGTTTTATTGCAAGGGATTCTAACATGTTCGTTGTGGAAGAGAGAGTACTTGGCAAGGCTTTAATGCATGCTTAAAGCTCCGCCTCCTTTTAGTACAAGTCACCGATTGATCACCACCCCACTTTACTGTATACATAAACAGTCCCTATATTAATCGTGCAAACCCGTGCCAAGATACCTTAAGACCTTACCGCCCAAGTACTACCTCGCTCATTTTCAAGAGTGCCTCGCATTTCTGCTGAAGACCAGCGAGCACCTGTTTGATACCGAAACAAGCGACTTCGTCAGCCTTTTTTTCACGCTCCCCGAAGACGCGCAGTGCCTGCTGGTCAGATCAGCCAACCGCAACAGCCCCTGCATCAAACGGAGCTCGCTAGACTATGCGGAAATTGCACAGACAGATGCCAACATAGCGCGACTGGTCGAAGCAGGCTTGCTTTCGCCCATCGGGATTGAAGACACGAACCTGTGGTTGAACACCCTCACCAAGCCTGAATTGCTGACCCTGCTCGACAACGGGGGCATTGCCGTGAAACGCAGCGCGCGTAAGGCAGACATCGTCGCAATCGCGGTAGCCAGCCTGAGCCTTGATGCGCTAAAAGCATCACCCGGCTCGCGTGCCTTGTGGCAGTCCTACCTGGTCAGACGCTTTGATCGACCGCTGCGTTATTTATTGTTTTTATACTTTGGCTCAATGAACTATCAGCTAAATGCCTTTTCGATGCGTGATCTCGGGGTGCTGCGCACGCGAGCCGAATACATCAGCCATAATGCCAGATTCAGCGACCGCGAGGCCGCGCAATGCGCGTTCAAATACGCAGCCCTATTGCACCAACTCAAACAACAGCCTGAGGCCGCAGATACTGCCCTCGCGCAAGCACTCATCGCAGCGCCATCGCTAAGCGGTATTGAGGGGCGCCGACGTTACGATCAGGTCTGTTTACGATGGGTAAAGGCCAACCCCGACGAAACCGAATTGGCCCTTGCCTTACTAGCCAAAACGGAATCGCCCGAAGGCCAGGAAAAGTGGTGCCGACAAGCCTACAAGCAAGGCCTGAAAAACGAGGTAAAGGATCGCCTGCTGGCCATCATGGAAGAACCGGAATCGGAATCTCTGCTGCAGTTTGCTGAGGATTTTTACGCACGCAAGTACGAGGGCAAAAAGACCAGCATCTATACCGATATGCTGCGCAAGTCACAGCGACGCATAAGGGTAGATGAAATTTTTCTCGGAGCCGTAGAACGCGGTGTGCAGAACCTATACAAAAGACAGGGCTGCGAATGCATTCGCAGCGAAAACCGCCTGTGGCAATGTTTGTTTGGTCTGACCTTCTGGGACACCTTGTTTGAAAACGCCGAGACAGGCCTGGCCGGTGAATTTGACCGCATACCGCAAGCGCTCAAAGACAACACCTTTTACCAATGCAGCGAAGAGCTGATCGAGCGCCGCCTAGCGCAAATGCACTCCACACAAGACGCATTAAAACTGCTTACCTGCGCTTCGGTTAAATACTATGGCAAAACCAACGGAATCTTTCGTTGGCGCAGCAACCAGCTTGAGTGGCTAACGAAATTCCTCCAGCACGTGCCCATCGACATTGTGGTGGCGCATCTTCGTGAGATGGCTCGTGATTACCGAAATATGACCGACGGTTACCCCGATATCATGGTCATTGAAAACAATAGCCTGCGCTTTGAGGAGATTAAAGCGCCCGGCGATCAACTGCGCAAAAATCAATTACGCATGATTCGACACCTGCGCAAACTCGGTTTTAAGGTGGATATCACCACCGCGGAATGGTGCATCGATCCCGAACAAACCTACGCTGTCGTCGATATCGAAACCACAGGCGGACGCGCCGGCAATCATCGCATCACCGAAATTGGCATCGTCAAACTCAAGGGCGACACTCGCATCGGCCAATGGCAAACTCTGCTCAACCCTCAGCGTCACATCCCCGCAAATATTACCCGCTTAACCGGCATCGACAACGCCCTCGTGAAGGACGCCCCCATCTTTGCAGAAATCGCCGACGAGCTGGCCGCAGAACTGGAGGGCTGCGTGTTCGTCGCACACAACGTAAACTTTGACTATCAGTTTATCCGCCAGGAATTTGAGCGCATGGAGCGCCGCTTTCGACTGCCCAAACTCTGCACTGTGCAACAAATGCGCAAAGCCGTACCGGGCCTTAAATCCTACTCACTGGCCAATTTAACGGCACACTTCGGCATAGATATGCAGCGCCATCATCGGGCCCTGTCAGACGCCCATGCCGCTGCCGAATTGCTACGCATCATAAACCAACACCGCCGCGCCTCGGCCTCAAATGCGCAGTAGTTGGGGCATTTTTAATGCGTGCTAGCGGTTGAGGATTAGATTGCCACGCCGCGACGTGCTGTGAGCCTGATCCAGGCGACGAAACCTTCTATCTGCGCCAAGCTCAAGAAAGAACTGAGGCTTTGCAGTCCTCCTCGCCATAGAGCTCGACCATGCGCGCTTCCATTTCAGGAATCTTTGGAAAGTCAGGCAGATCTTTTGTTTTCAGAAAAATAAATCCTGCTTTAATCAGCAAGGTGTAGAGGGGTACCAGCTCCTTGTGAACCTGTTCTGCAGTCACTCCGGCTTTGTCAGCAATAGAGTTAATGATCTCCTTGATACTTTGCTGGCCATCAATCTCGCTGAACAACAGAGCGGAAAGTGCGGTTCTGTTGATCGCGATAAAATCATTGATCTTGATTTGAGGTGAGCGTTCGGTACAGAAGGCCGCTCTGACCGCTGTGGCAATAGTGCTGCGTGACTCAATTGTACTGTGTGCGGGAACCAGATCCTGGTTTTCAAGCGAGGCTGGGCGTTTATCCTTGAAAGAAACATAGGCTTGCTGTTTTGCATATTGGCCATACAGCAGTTCGCACACCGCTTGTTGCTCGTGAATGGGTAGTGTGTCTATTTGCGCGAGAAGTACTGGGTCTCGCACGAAGGTCTTGGGTTCAAAAATCATATTGCCCATCGGGTGGTCACACTCGTAGAGCGTGTTGAGTGTGAGGCCTTGTTTTTCGAAGAATTCATAGAATTCCGGAACCGTGTAGGAGCGATCTTGAGTGTGCAGAAGCAGGTCATAAATCCCACTATCGGTTGATAGATCGAAGGCAAACGAATTCATATTGAACTTGAACCAGTTCATGGGCGGCAAAGCCTTGAGCGTACGCTTGGTAAGCTCAAGTTTCTTTTCAATATCGTCTTCACCTTTATTGATACGGCGCATCAGCTCCTGCATTTGATAAACACCGGTGCGACCGTGGGTGCCATAAACCATGATAGACATGGAGCCATCCTCATGAAGCACCGACTTTAAGGCAGCCAACCCATCATCGGGATTCTCCAGATGATGCAGAACGCCCGTGCAGGTGATGAAATCAAACTTTCCCAGATTCAAGTCTGGTATGTTGAGTAAGGAATCCTGAATCCAGGTTATGTTATCGAGCTGTCTGACTTTCGCACGCTCCTTACAAACGGCCATTGAGGCAGTACTCATATCCAAATAAACGATATCTGCTTTCGTGTGCCTAAGCTGTTCCGCCAAGTAGATCGTGCAATCACCGGTACCGCCACCAGCAATGAGCACCCTGAACTTCTCATCAAATTGCTTGTTCCCTTCAAAGCAGTAGTGATTGATCGAGTCAAGAGACGTAGCGCGCGCACTGCACAAATAACCTTTTTCAGCCGCTGGGTCACGTTCCGGATAGGGGTAGTCTTCGTATTGTTCTTTGACTTTCGCAAGAAAGTTTCCGTCTTTCATAAATCCAACTCGATATCACACATTAAAAGCAAACAGCGACACTAACATAGAGCTAGATCAGATTAAGAGATCTGGTTTTAGGTTTGGGGTAAAGGTCACTTTCTGACAAGCGTGGATATCGGAGCGCAAGATCACGAAGTATCAAAATACCGGTTTTTCAATCCCGTAGCAGCTAGCGCTTTATTCGCTGAGAAAGGAGGTGGATCGCGTAAGGGGGCCGGCTCCGTTTTTTGCTCGTTTTTTACTCGTTTTTTGCTTTTACTATGTGTTAGCTGCCATATGCCAGAGCAAACTGGAATGGCCTCAAACAAGGATAAGTTTCAGGGATAGCGTCACGCATTGGATGACGCTGCTTCATTTCCGCCGCTATTTAAGCGACAAAATTTGGCACTGTTGTTATTTCTATATCTGTGCCCCAGATTTCTTTTGGCTGGGACTTAGATGTGCCAATAATTGCACGTTTTTGAATGCAGGCAGGTGCAATACCGACAATTTCGGAGTATTGCACAGCAGAGAAAACAAACTTTTTATCTAAGTAACGTCGCTCACGTTTCTGCCAAGTCAGAGCATCCCACGATGTTTCCAAGTGAACCAGTTTACCTGTAGCGGGAAGAAATGCGAGAACATCACCCCTTATGCTATTTAACATGCTTGACATGCTTGCCTAAGCAAAAGCTTCGGATCTAGTAGTTTAAGCCAAACTGTTAAACAGCGTGCTTTTATCCAATGAGCCACTGAGTCCTCCTAGCAGCCCGAGTGTAACCCTGCCCTGCCACCAGCATCGCCACATACATGCAACACCAGCGTTCGACGCTTTAGACGATGCAACTTTCCCTCAAACAGCAGCGATCTCGCGCTTGGCTAAACACACCGCATAACGAATCTGCTCATAGTTAAACTGCTTATCAGCTTCATAGTAGAGCGTGCGAATCTGCTCAGGCTCTCCTTTGTCATGCCAAAGCTGTTGGATGGTAGCGATTGCGTCTTCGGTGATGATGTCACTAAGATCTACGCTTTCACCATGAAAGTGCAGTCGCAAAAAATGCGCTTCGATCGTGGAGCGGGACAAGCCTCGTTCTTGCGCGATTTCGGCGACAGACATGCCCTGCTGGATCAGGCTTTGCGTGGCACGATGGGTGTCGCCGATGGCGCCCATCACAAAATCGGATGGGCGGGTTTTCTTGCTACTTGGTGCGGGCGCTTCCAACAGCAGGCGTTGTTCTTCGGGTACCAGGGAGGCAATCAGTTCGAGAAAGGCCTCGCCATATTGTTCCTTTTTAAACTCCCCTACCCCATGCACTGAAAGTAAAGCGCCCTCGTTGCCCGGTTTTTTATGGGCCATATCTTTTAACGTGGCATCCGAGAAGATGAGGTGATGTTTGATGCTGTCGCGCTCTGCGATGTCGCTGCGGCATTTTACCAGCGCGATAAACAGGGGCATATCCGCTTCGCTGACATCACCTGTTACCGGTGTTTCGCGCTTGGTCAGCTCGGGATCTTGTGGTTCACAGAGAGTTACCTCCGATTCGCCCTTTAATACATTGCCCGAGAGCTGCGTGAGATGCAGCGCGTTGTCGCGGGTAAAGTCGATGGCCAAATAGCCGCGATCAATCAGCTGCAGGATATAGTGCTGCCAGGATTTCCAGTCGATGTCTTTGCCGGCACCATAGGTTTTAATCTCGTGGTAGCCCGACTCCATAACCTGCCGATTACTCGCACCACGCAGCACGTCGATCAATAAATTAATGCCCACCGATTGCTTGAGGCGATACACAGCGGAGAGCGCCTTTTGGGCGATGATGGTGCCATCAAAACTTTTGGGCGGGTGCAGGCAACGATCGCAATGGCCGCAGCCTTCTTCGCGATGCTCACCAAAATAATTGAGAATAAAGTTGGTGCGGCAAGACAGTGTTTGACTGTAATCCCACATGCGACTGAGCTTGGCACGCTGAACTTCCTTAAAGCGCTCATCGGCATGACTGCCATCAATAAACTGGGTGAGTGTTTTCATGTCGCCGTAACCGGCAAACAGCAAGGCATCAGCCTGTTCACCATCGCGTCCGGCACGGCCGATTTCCTGATAGTAACTCTCGATATTCTTGGGCAAGTTGTAGTGAATAATCCAGCGGATATTGGGCTTGTCGATACCCATACCAAAGGCGATGGTGGCGCAGATAATCTGTACTTTGTCTTCGAGAAAGTCCTGTTGAATACGGGCGCGGTCTTCGCTGTCCATGGCGCCGTGATAGTGTTGCGCACGGTAGCCCTGGTCGCGGAGTTTTTGTGCTACCTGTTCAGTACTCTTGCGACTCAGGCAATAGACGATGCCTGCCTCATTGCCATGCCCGCCAATAAAGTCGCGCATAAAGCCAAAGCGGTTTTTGGCGGGTAAAACATCCACGCGAATATTCTTACGCTCAAAGCTCGAAACAAATACCTCGGCCTGCTGCAGCGCCAAACGGGCAAGAATATCCTGCTGGGTTGCCGCATCGGCCGTGGCGGTGAGTGCGACCACTGGCACCTGCGGAAATTGGCCAGTGAGAGCCGTTAGCTGGGTATATTCAGGACGGAAATCGTTGCCCCATACCGAAACACAATGCGCCTCATCGATGGCGATCTGAGCGATCTCCAGAGTACGCGCCCAGCCAATAAAACTCCCGGTAACGGCACGCTCGGGCGATACGTAGAGTAGCTTTAGTTCGCCGTTTTGTGCCTGGGCACGCATGGCGGATTCTTCTTCGGGCGTGCAGCTGCTATTCATCGCTGCCGCCGAGATACCCGTGGCGTTGAGCGCCTGTACCTGATCCTGCATCAAGGCAATTAGAGGAGACACGACGATGGTGAGCCCCGGCAATAAAATGGACGGTAGCTGATAGCACATGGACTTACCACCGCCGGTCGGCATAATCACCAGCGAGCTCTGCCCGGCCAGTGTACGCTCAATCACGCCCTGTTGGCTTAAGCGAAAGGCATCGTAACCGAAGTATTGTTTGAGGGCCTGCTGTGGAGTTGGTGCTTGCATCGATGTTACCAAAATCAGATTGGACACCGATTCTACAGATTATTGCTGATGAACCAAGGCCAAGAAGCAGCCTTGGTTGGCAAATTACCCAATGCGATTAATTACGACCGTAAAGCCGTGGGCGGGCGTAGCGGAAAAAGCCCAGATCCTCTTCTTCGCGTTGAATGGTCAGCGCCTCATCGCCAAAGTATTTTTGGCGCACAGCCCTTAGGCCGTCTTCGAGTTCTTCGCCTTGCAGATTATCGACCAGGGTCTTACGCGCCTCCATGTAGGCATAGCCATTTTGCCAGCGCTTTTCACGTTGCGCATCGCGTTCTGCGAGCTCGGCAATGCGCGTTTCATCAAAACCCATCTGACGTCGAATCTCGGCGATCTCTTGCTGGCGCGCCTCAGGCTCCAGTTGTTTGAGTTCTTTCTGCACCGAATCAAAGCCGAAAAACACCTGCGCCATCAGCCCGCGTGTATCGAGGACAGCTTCGGTGGGCAGGTTGCTCATGTTTTCTTCGAAAGCCGACTTGAGAACGAAAATACGTTCATTCATCGTGGTGTCGTAGGCGGTATCGAGATTTTGTACGGTGCGCTGTACCGCGGCCTCTCGTTCGGCCTTGGCAGAGAGTTCGTCGGACCAGATGAGTTCGGCATTGGCGCCAAAGAGTTCACGCCGCTTGGCCCAGAGGGTGCCCTGCTGGGTGAGTAAATCCATGTCGTTAAGTGCGCGCATGTTATCGAGCAACCAGTCGTCATAGCGATCCATCAGAGCGACATTTGCCAGAATCTGGTCAGCCAGGTTAGGAAAAGCCGCACGTATTATCTCTTCAAACAGCGCCTCACCCTGCTCTGGAAAGCGACGACGCAAGTCATCGCGCATGCCTTTGAGGCTTACCTGAAATGCCACATCGTTGATGCGCTCGGCAAATTCACCTTTCAAGCGCGCAATCAAACCATCAACCACCGCCTGTGTATTACCCGGTTGTAAGCGAGAACCCAGCATGTCGGGCGACGGAACAGCCGGCGAGGCCTGCGTCGTTGTTTGCGAGAGTCCATCTTGCGCAGTACGAGCGCTGGCATTTGGCCCGTTTGAGGTATCGGGGATGGTCGCATAATGCCAGAGCGCATACAGGCAGGCAAAAGTAAACGCGACGATGGTAAATTTGAAGGAGTGCAAGGGAGCGGCAGACATTGGAGCTTTACTCTTTAGAGGCATTGTTATTATTGGGATTGTTACGATATCAAGGCATAAATGCAACGACCATGGTGAATGCCTCACCATGGTCGTTGGTCTTGTTTTACAAGAGTGGCTGCAAGACCGGCCAGATCATCTGAGCCAGCTTAAGCGAACCGTTGGGCGTGGGGTGAATGTCGTCACCTTCAACGTCTGAAGCCGGTATCTGGCCACGCGGGTCGACAAAGCTACAGTTGGCCGTGCCAGATACTTCGCAGGCGTAACCCAGATAGGCATCGCCGTATTGGATGGCCTGGTACAGGTTAGAGTTGCTGCGTGGCAGTTCGTAGTATCCCAGCCAGATCACATTATCAACGCCTTCGGCATTCATCTGGTTGAGCAGATTAACCGCCGTCACATACACGTCTTCAATCAAGTTGACGCAAGAACGCGAAATATTCCAACGCCACCAGTGTGTGCGACACCCGTAAGGGTCGAAGATCATGGCCGGAATCAGAATATCGTTACCGCCGCCATCCATCACGATGGTTTCGATATTGGCATCGGTGCGCTTGGCATCGGCATACTGATTAACAATGGAGCGGGCAAATGCACCGCCAGACAGCTCGGCACCACTTTGCGTGTAATTGCGGAACGTCTGCCCGGCCCAGGCCTCCAGGTTTGCCTGGATTTGACCATTCAGATCGAAAATAGAATCACCAATGGTGATAATTTCATTTCGATCTGCACTTTCAACGTAAGGATTACCGGTACAACCCACCACACTCACTGCGATGATTCCGGCCGCGAACAGTCGCACCATTTTTTGGGAAGAAGCCTTCAGACCACGAAGGGATGATACCAGGGTATGTTTCATGATGATTCTCCAGCTTTTATTTTTGTTGAGTTGGAGATCTCAATCTAACGTAAAGCCCTCACTGCCGACACACCAATAGCGAACCCTAAATCTGCACAAGGGAAATCTCGGACCGTAAATGCCAAATTGGCGCGTTTTGAAAAGTGAGTTGGCGCGATCCTGTGAGGCTGTTACATGACCAGTTTTTTGCGCACACTTTCTTCGGTTTGTGGCCCAACTAGCCAATCGTGTACTTCACCATTGGGGTTGATAATCAGCGTGGCAGGTAAACCTTTGGGCGTTTCCTGCCCAAACAATGCGGCAGGTTCCGTGAGCATGGAGGCAAATTCGATATTGAACTTTTGCGCCTGTTCCGCCAAAGCCTTGCCCGTAAGGCGGTCAAAATTGTAAGCCAGCACGGTGATATCCGAAGCCTTATCGAGCATGTTGAGTTCAGGAATTTCTGTGAGGCAGGGTCGACACCATTCTGCCCAATAATTGATCAGCACCCACTGCCCTTTAAGCTCGGATAACCGCTGCTGATCACCATCAAGCAGTTGCCACTGAGGGCCCTTGGAGCAAGCAGTAAGTAAGCACACCAAGCCAGCCACAAGCACGCGGAAACAACTTAAACGCAAGATCAACTCCTGTTAGACTAGCGGCCGTTTATGCAGCGCTGCTGCCCAGCCATTTTTATTGTTGATTGTAAGGAATGCCCGCACCATGACAGACATTCAGATTTACCACAACCCCCGCTGCTCCAAGTCCCGTCAGACTCTGGCCCTGATCGAGGAAAAAGGCATTTCACCCGATATCGTACTGTATCTCGAAAATACGCCTGATGCAGCCACCCTCAAAGAGCTGCTGGCTAAACTGGGCATCAGTGCGCGCGAATTACTGCGCAAGGGCGAGCAGGACTACAAAGACAACAACCTGAAAAACCCCGAATTAAGCGATGACGAGCTCATTGCCGCGATGACAAAGTATCCCAAACTGATCGAGCGGCCCATTGTTGTGAAAGGCGACAAAGCCGTATTGGGACGCCCACCCGAAAACGTGCTCGAACTATTGGCGTAAAAGCAAACTGCCTGCGCTTACCCTGCGTAAGCCATAAAAACGGATTGGAGAAGTGCTATGAACGCAGCCCCCTATGTACTGGTGCTGTATTATTCGCGACAGGGTTCGACACGTGATTTGGCCCTGCAGATTGCGCGTGGTGTAGAGCAGGTAAGCGGCATTGAAGCACGCGTGCGCACTGTGCCTGCGGTTTCGCCCAATACCGAAGCCAGTGAGTCTGCGGTGCCCGACGAAGGCGCGATATACTGCAGTGAAGATGATCTCGCGAATTGTGCAGGTTTAGCGCTGGGCTCCCCTACCCGCTTCGGCAACATGGCCGCGCCACTCAAGTACTTTCTTGATGGTACCAGTGGCCTTTGGATGGCTGGCGCGCTCAGTGGCAAGCCAGCCTGCGTGTTTACCTCCAGTGCCAGCTTGCACGGCGGGCAGGAAACCACCCTTACCTCTATGATGACGCCCTTGCTGCACCACGGCATGCTACTTTGCGGCATTCCCTACTCCGCCGACGAACTCAACGCAACACGCGGTGGCGGAACCCCTTATGGCGCCAGCCACTTTGCCCCCGAGGGCCGCACCGAACTCAGTGAGCACGAGGCTTCTCTTGCCCGTATCCAGGGAAAACGCCTGGCTGAAATCGCGCTCAAACTCGCTTCATAATGCAGGAACCTTTTTCAAGATGAGCAATACCAACACCCTTCGCCAACGCAGTTTGCGGGCGCAACAGATCACCTGGTTTACCTATGCCGGGCTGTTACTAATGATGATCGTCACCAGCCTGCCCGGGATGATTCCTGCCAAAAGCAGTGTAGCCCCCATTCTGGCGATCAAGCTGTTTCCCTTGCTGATTGTGTTGCCGGGCCTGATCAAAGGCACGCTGCGCGCATACATCTGGCTGTGCTTTATTGTGCTGTTTTATTTCACTCAAGCCGTCGTAGAGTCTTTTTTGTCTACAGGCGCTGGTCTAGACTTGTTTATCACAGCACTGACTGTGCTGAACTTTCTTGCCGCCATGTACTTTGTGAAATGGCAGCGCGCATTGGGTGTACCACTGTAAATCAACAATAAGAATGCGGGCCAATCACGGCCCGACTTTGCCAAGGAGACTGTATGGCCGGCTCGTCATTGCCTTCCCGCCTGTTAAATCTGCGTGATTTTGTACTGCAACTGCAGGCCGATAAGTTATTGGGCGATGCTGATGCCGATAAAATTCTGACTACCCCCAAAGGGCAAAAACAGGCCAAACAGCATCCTCTCGAGACTATTGCCGATGCCGCTTTAAAAAGCCCTGACGGCGAAGCACTCAGCCTTGAGCGCTTGCTGGTCTGGTTGGCGGAGTGGTCCGGCCAGCCCTTACACAGCATCGACCCGCTCAAAATAGACGCGACAAAAGTCGCGGCAGTGATGTCTTTTGCATTTGCCCAACGTCATGAAATTCTGGCCGTTGAAATCCGGCAGGACGAAGTGCTTATCGCCAGCGCACAGCCCTTTGTCGCCTCATGGGAGCAGGATCTGGCCCATGTCCTTAAAAAAGAGATTCGCCGTGTGGTGGCAAACCCGGTGGATATTCGCCGCTACACCATCGAGTTTTACGAACTGGCGCACTCGGTAAACAAGGCAGGTGCCGACACCGCTGGCAGCAACTTTGCGCAAAACTTTGAGCAGATGCTGCAGCTGGGTGACAAAACCAATCCCGATGCCAACGATCAGCACATCGTGAACATCGTTGACTGGCTGCTGCAGTATGCTTTTGAACAACGCGCCAGCGACATTCATTTGGAGCCTCGCCGGGAAATCACGCAAATGCGCTTTCGTATTGATGGCGTGCTGCACAATGTTTATGAATTCCCGGCCAAGGTCGGCATTGCGGTAACCAGTCGTCTCAAGATTCTGGGCCGACTCAACGTAGCCGAAAAGCGCAAGCCGCAAGATGGGCGCATCAAAACCCGCAATAGCCAGCAGCGCGAAATCGAACTCCGACTTTCAACACTGCCCACAGCCTTTGGCGAAAAACTCGTGATGCGGGTATTCGACCCCGAGGTATTGCAGTCGAGCTTTGAAGATCTCGGTTTTTCTGGCGAAGACCTCAAACGCTGGAAAGGAATGACCAGCCAGCCTCATGGCATTATTCTGGTGACGGGCCCAACCGGCTCGGGCAAAACCACCACGCTCTACTCCACCCTCAAGGAACTCGCCACCCCCGAGGTGAACGTGAGCACCATTGAAGACCCCATTGAAATGGTTGAACCGGCATTTAACCAGATGCAGGTGCAACACAGTATTGATCTGGGTTTTGCTGAAGGCGTGCGCGCCCTGTTGCGACAGGACCCCGATATACTCATGATTGGTGAGATACGGGATCTCGAAACCGCCGAGATGGCCATTCAGGCCGCGCTTACCGGCCACCTGGTATTGTCGACTCTGCATACCAACGACGCGCCCAGCTCAATCAGCCGCTTGCTGGAACTGGGTATTCCGCCTTATCTGATCCGGGCAACGGTGCTGGGCGTGATGGCACAACGCCTAGTGCGTACCCTTTGCCCGGCCTGCAAACAGCCCTGTGAGATCGATGAGCATGACTGGACCATGCTCATTCAACCCTGGAAGACAGCCCAACCCAGCGGTGCGCACGAGCCGGTGGGTTGCCTTGAATGCCGCAATACCGGCTACAAGGGGCGCGCAGGTGTTTACGAGGTGATGCCTCTCACCGAGCCACTCAAACGCCAGATCAGCGAGCAGATCGACCTCACCGAGCTGCGCAAAACGGCACTGCGCGAAGGCATGCATTCGTTGCGTTTGAGCGGTGCCCACAAGGTGGCGGCAGGCCAAACCACCATTGAAGAAGTGCTGCGCGTCACACCTGAGAGCCTCGGGCGCTAATTTAGTCCTATTCGGGTCACAGAATTCACCGCTTTTCACATTTTCTGTGGTGGCGATCATCTTTTCATTACCACAAATTCATATACTGAATAGAAGTGGCGCGGGCTAGCCGAACCTTTTTGTGCCCGTTGCCACGCCAACCAACAACAAAATAAAAGTGGCCTGACTATGCAATCGTTCCAAGCTCCTCACCGTATTCTTATGGGTCCTGGCCCGTCTGACGTCTCGGCGCGCGTGCTAAGCGCCCTGTCGCAAACGACCGTTGGGCATCTTGATCCCAGCTTTATTCGTTTAATGGACGAAATCAAAAGTCTGTTGCAGAGCGTTTTCCAAACCCGCAACGAACTCACGATTCCGGTTTCTGCACCCGGCTCATCGGGCATGGAAACCTGCTTTATGAATCTGCTGGAGCCTGGCGAAGAAGTACTGGTTTGTATTAACGGGGTGTTTGGCAAACGTATGTCCGAAGTGGCTAGTCGTGCTGGTGCCAAAGTCACTGAGCTGGAGTTTGAATGGGGCAAGGCGGTAGATCCCACACGGGTTAACGAAGCGCTTATGGCCAACCCCGGGATTGCTACACTGGCCTTTGTGCATGCCGAAACCTCAACAGGCGTGCGCTCTGATGCCCAGGCCTTGTGTGAGATCGCCAAACGCCATAACTGCCTGACCATCGTTGATGCCGTAACTTCTCTGGGTGGTTGCGAGGTGCGGGTGGATGCCTGGGGCATCGACGCCATTTACTCCGGCACCCAAAAATGCCTGTCGTGCATACCCGGCTTGTCGCCCGTGAGTTTTAGCCCGGCGGCGGCAGAAAAAATTCGTAATCGCAAAACCAAGAATTTTTCGTGGTTTCTCGATCTCAATCTGGTGATGGACTATTGGGGTGGCCAGACCAAACGCGCCTACCACCACACTGCACCGGTCAATAGCCTGTATGCCTTGCACGAAGCTTTGCTAATTGTGCATGAAGAAGGCCTCGAAAACGCCTGGTCCCGACACCGCCTGCACCATCAGGCACTGGTGGCGGGTTTAGAGGCGCTGGGGATTTCCTTTTTGGTGGATGCCGACATTCGCTTGCCACAGTTGAATGCCGTGAGCATTCCCGAGGGCATGGATGATGCCACTATTCGCAGTCGCCTGTTGCAGGAATTTGATCTGGAGATTGGTGCGGGCCTTGGCAAGTTTGCAGGCCAAGCCTGGCGTATTGGCTTGATGGGGAATGGCTGCAATCGCCAGAATGTCGTGCATTGTGTTGCCGCACTGGGGCAAGTCCTGAGCGACGAGGGCCACGAGTGCGACTCTGATGCGGCTCTTCGAGCGGTAGAACAGGTATACGAACCCCTAGCGGTCGCGGCAACGGCTTAAGTTTATTGCTGCTGACATTGCTCACCTGCCAGCTTGAGTTGCTGGGGCTTTGAACCGGGTACGCGAAGTATTTCACCGCGTACCTCAAGCTCCAGTTTTACCGTGGTGACGTACCAGTTGAGCGATCCCAAACGTTTGGCGTCAGTAGCGTCCAGCTGCTCCAACACCCGCGATGGCAGCTGTTTGAATGTGCAGTCGCCCTCGCTCAACGCTTTAAGAATCGCCGTTCTTATCAGGTCGAATTTCCACTTGAGGATGCGCGTGGCCTGTTTACCCTCAGCAGGAC
Organism: Oleiphilaceae bacterium; assembly: GCA_041589495.1. GTDB lineage: Bacteria > Pseudomonadota > Gammaproteobacteria > Pseudomonadales > Oleiphilaceae > PZPK01. The sequence continues at coordinate 19,092 of JBFHVM010000002.1, forward strand.
TACGACAAAGTTCTTTTGCCTCATCCTGCTTGCGACTCACCAGCGCTCTACCTCACCTTCGTCAAACACGCGCCCGGAATGGGCTTCGCGGTGATTGATAAAAATATTGGTGTAGGGAAACTGCGCGCGTTCAGCAATACTGTTGGCGATGGTGCGCAGCATTAGCTCAATCTTTTCATCATCATGAATGTCGGGCACCAAGAGGTCGACCAAAATGGGGTGTTCACTGAGCGGTTGTTGCGAAGGCGTCGATAAACCCCGGGCGTAGTGTTCTGCCTGAAAATATTCCCAGCTAGCATGAATATGGCGCAAATCGGTTTGTGTAGCCTGCGCCAAATCTTCAACCAGGCCCTTTAGCACCGTGGGCACTTCGATAGAACGTACCAAGGGCAAGGATTTAATGTGTACGAACGGCATCGTTATTCCCTCGCTATATCATTCACTCGCCGGGTTTCAACTGACCAGAAAACTGCTGTCGCCCTGAGTGAACCGTGTAGCAGCGACCTCGGGCTGTGGGAAGCAACGCTTAAAGGTAAAGGCTTGTGGATTTGGCCCCTGCTCTCTAAAACACAACAAACGTTTATGGGCCTCTTGCAGACTGGGCATGGCAACAGCCGGTTGCCACCAGAGCACCATATGCGCTTCTACCATGCTCTCAAACCATTCGCACTTGCGTCGCAAGAATGCCAAGTGCTCACCCTGATAAACAAAGTCCTGCAGGGCATCACGACTCTGCCAAACCGAAAGATTGGCGATAGTGTTGTCTCCAAACAGCTCTGCCTCTAGCGGGTCACCTAATTCACTGACACGACGCCATACGAATCCCGCCGCACCTTCGGCCAGGCCATTGATGTAATCGACGTTGTTGGTGAAGTCCTGCAATGCAATCGAATCCAGCGGTGCGACAGGCTTGGCGATATTTAATTGAGCCAAATAGGTTTGCGTCATTGTCACCACTTCCTTTTGATCATTTTTTAGTGATCATTGCACCCGCCATCGAGAATAACAAGTCTCTGGTGATTTGTGGTGATGAAATCATGATGCGGGAGACGCTAAACCCAACCACACGACAATTAATGCATCCACGACCACTCTGATTGCGAACAAGATACTTGCCTGAACGTGCAGACTGATGCATGTTATCCCACATGGTTACCATCCTTTGAGGAAAAAAAATGCTCCCCGAGTCGTCTTCTCAGCCCCCTATTAACCTGATCAAACTATGTTATTTAATCTACGCCCTACACATATTCAGTGCCGTTAACGGTTTGCTGTCACCAGCGTTGATCGTCACGGCCTTTTTGAGTGGCTGGCCATCCATCATCGCTCTGATAATGAGTTATATCTGGCGCGATGATGCCGTGGGCACTTATCTCGATAGCCATTTCGAATGGGTGATTAGAACATTTTGGCTGGCTCTGGTTTGGCTGGTGATTGGCGCCATACTCATTGCTACCTTTATTGGCGCCGTAATCGGTATTCCGATCCTACTGATCGTAGGCGTGTGGGTACTGTATCGCCTGTTAAAGGGCTTGTTTGCCCTGAATGACCGGCGCGCAATCTTATAACTCAGAACTACGAAATCGGCGACAGGCAATGGGTGTGCTCTGGATCACTGAATCCAAAAGCCCACCCTTCTATGCTTGATCGTTTAGGCATAAGAACCAGTAAAACAATGAACACAAACGCCACTCAATTAGGCAAGACTTTACAGAATGCCAGAGTATTGCTGCAGCAAAACCGCTTAGAAGAGGCGCATCAACACTTTATGGCCGTGCTTGCCTCAATACCTAATCAAGCAGACGCCATCTTTGGTATTGCCACCATTCAACACAAAACAGGCAATGTAAGCGGCGCGATAGACACCCTCAAAAAACTGGCTCAAATTGCACCCAATTTTGCTCATGGCCGCGCGACGTTGGCCAACCTTTTATTGCAAACCAATCAACACCAGCAATCCATCGAACAGTATGAGTGGCTGCTCAAAAACAAGGGCGCTCATCAATCGGTTCTCTATTATCTGGCGGTTAACTACTCCAAGCTAAAACAACACGAAACAGCGATCTCTCTGCTTGAAAAAGCCATCGCGCTCGCGCCCGACGAAGCCCTTTTGCACGAATGGCATGCACAGGAGCTGTATGCCACTCGAGACTTTGCCCGGGCTGCGCAATCCTACCAAAAGGCCTTCGAACTCGGGGCGCGCTCAGTTGCCTTGTTTACACGTTTAGGCAAGGCGCTCGAGACCATTGGAAGAACAAGTGAAGCCAAAAAGATTCTGCAAACCGCTATTCAAACATACCCCCAGGATATGCTGCTGCGCTATCAGTGTCTGCGGATAGACAATAGCGGCATAAGTGAAGATGATCGCGCACTGATACAAAGCTGTATTGCCGAAGCTGACTCAGAAGAACAGCAAGCCTATGGTCATTTTCTACTGGCGGGTTTAGAACACGGGCAATCGCATTATGAGCAGGCCTTGGAGCATCTGCTTGATGGGCACGCGTTATATCGTCAGCAAGAATGCTTTAGTCATTCGACCGAGTTTTTTCTGGAAGAGTTGCCCGCGTTAGCAAAAGAGCGCAGCGCAGACTCGTTATCGACGACTGCACATTGCGAATTCCGCGAGCAGGTTAATCCCGTGTTTATCATCGGGGCGCCCAGAACGGGATCCACCTTGATTGAGAGCATGTTGAAAACCGGGGCACCGCAACTCACTGATACAGAAGAATCAGGGGTCATGCTGCACGCCAGCGATCTTCGCCAGCAGACCAACAGCGACGAATGGTTAAGCGCCTACACCAACACTATCATTCAAACGTATCGACACTTTGGCATAAACGAAACAACGGAAGCCTTTACCGATAAAAGCCTGGACAACTTTTATGTCGTCGATTTGATTTTAAAGTTATTCCCCAATGCCAAAATCGTCTGGATGAAGCGCCACCCCTACGCGACAGCCATGTCCATTTTGCAAAATAATATGGTCTATCTGCCTTGGGCTCACGACCTCAAGGATATTTTTAAGTACTTTGAAGCGCTCGATGCTCTCATGCAACATTGGCAGCAGAAATATCCTAATCGCGTTTACGAGATTCAGTATGAGGATCTGGTCAGCGAGCCCGAAAAGTTTTCGAAAAAACTCTTTGATTACTGCGATCTGGAATGGTCTGAGCAATGCCTGCAGTTTTATAAAAACAAAAACAAAGCCAGCAAGACTGCCAGCAATTCCCAAATCAGGCAGAAGCTCTATACCAAAGCAATCAATGCTTTTGCCCCCTATGAACCTTATCTGGACCAAAAACTGGGGGCTCATAATTAGCAGAACGGCTGAATATGGCTGAGAGCCGTTCTGGTCAAGATAGTCATCAGCCAATGTCATCGCGAACGGCAACAAACAAGGCCTGTCAAAAAAATAGAATTCTTTATCTCAGTATTTGTCCTTCTTATTCGCTACCTTGCTTGCCAAACTGGTGAGATGCACAAAACCGCAAAACACTTTTGTACGTAACAGTTAGACTATTCAAACCCGAAAAAGGAAGGAATAACCATGAGTGATGATGCCTATACACCTCCCAAGGTTTGGAAATGGGACAAAGAGAGCGGTGGCAAGTTCGCCAAAATAAATCGCCCCGTATCAGGTGCGACGCACGAGAAAGAATTGCCCCAGGGCAAGCACCGTTTTCAGCTTAACTCTCTCGCCACTCCCAATGGAGTCAAGGTCACGGTGATGTTCGAGGAGCTTCTCGAGCTTGGCCTGACAGGAGCCGAGTACGATGCCTACCCGGTGAATATAGAAGAAGGTGACCAGTTTGGTTCGGGGTTTGTGGCCATCAATCCAAACTCCAAAATTCCAGCACTTTTCGACAAAGAAAAAGACGTTCGCATATTTGAATCGGGAGCCATTCTTCTCTATCTCGCTGAACAATTTGAGCGTTTTTTGCCACAATCGCTTCCCCAACGAACCGAAGCCCTCAACTGGCTGTTTTGGCAAATGGGCGCAGGCCCATTTTTAGGCGGAGGCTTTGGGCACTTCTATAGCTATGCGCCAGAGAAGCTGGAATACCCGATTGATCGTTATGCCATGGAAGTGAAGCGACATCTGCATTTGCTGGATACCCACCTGGCAGAGAATGCATACATGGCAGGTGAAGAATATTCGATTGCCGACATGGCCATCTGGCCCTGGTATGGCGTACTGGCCCAAGGCAAACTGTACGATGCAGGAGAATTCCTAGACGTTAACAGCTACAAAAACCTGCAGCGCTGGACGGCCCAGATCGCTGAACGCCCTGCCGTGCAACGACGCCGAAAGGTAAATAGAGCCTGGGGTAATCCTGCTGATCAACTCATCGAACGTCATGATGCCAGCGACTTTGAACTGCGCACCCAAGATAAAATAAACTAGCCCGCTGCAGCCTAGGTAAGTGGTACTGCCCTTATCTGCGATGAAGCGCTGACAAACCGACGAGAATTTATGAAACGCAACGAATGGCACCCCATTAAAGACTGCGACGACCTTTGGGTGGGGCAATATATCGTGCCTAATTTTGCGGCGAATTCAGTGGCCTATCGAGTCCGTGACAACGATTGGATCATTGTAAGCCCCGGAGCTTCTTTGCTGAGGGCATGGCAAGAAAAGTGGCCTGACTTTAAAGGAAAAATGCAGCTGGTGATGCCTAACGCCTATCACTACATGGGCGTAGCGGCCTGGCAGCAAGCGTTTCCTCAGGCTACTCTGCACGCCTCTCAAAAAGCCGCAGCGCGTCTGGAAAAGAAAGGGCTGCCTGGGATTTTCACGCTGGAAGACTCGCCACTCGATTTACCGGATTGCGACGCCGTATTAATTCCCCCTGGTCACCGGGGCGGTGATGCCTGGTTGGTGATCAATCAGAAGAACAAGCGTTTGTGGATAACCTGCGACAGTTTTCTAAATTACGATCGACTATCCAATCAACCTGTCGCGAGAGCCTTACAGAGACTTCTTGGCACCGCGCCGGGCTTGCGCATCGGTGAAGTGATTCGCTGGTTCATCATCGATGAACGCCGTACCTTCAAGCATTGGGTATTGGCGAAATTGCAGGAGCAAGGGCCACACACCTTAATACCCGGCCATGGCGAGGTGCATTATGGTCCGCAGTTGGCAGAGGAGCTCACCGCCCTGGTGAAAAAACGACTCTAGTCTCCTACATTAATGGTAATTCTTCCTCTCTTCCTACTTCTGGCAACAGAAAGTCTTTGCTTGTTTGAGCTCTCTTTGATTTATACGCCTCTTATAAAATTTCTTGTCGTCACCCCAAAAGCCGGTAAGGAAAAAACAACATTGGATCCCATGGGAGCGCAGCGAATTCGCGAGACCAGCCGCTCTGTAAAGATGGGCTGATCGCGATAAAATGGATTCCTCTAGTCAGTTTTAAAGCGTGCGATGAGCTGCTTTAAGTCCTGAGAAGCCTCTACTAGAGCGTTCGCTGAAGCGTTGCAGTCAGAACCAATTGCGCTTGCTTCATTCGCTTTATCGGCAATTTGTACAAGGCGCTGAGTGATCTCCTCGCAAACGTTGGTCTGTTCTTCTGAAGCCGTCGCGATCTGCGCGTTCATCTGACTGATTAATGCAATAGAATCAACGATTTGCGTAATAGCTTCAGCTGCTTCTTTGGCCCGCCCAAGAGTTACTCCACTCCTTTCGTTTGATTGAGCCATCGCATCTACTGCATCCGTCGCTGATTTACCGAGACGGTCAATCATGCTGGCAATTTCTTCTGTGCTCTGCTGTGTTTTGCTGGCCAATCCCCTGACTTCATCCGCAACCACGGCAAACCCTCTGCCCTGCTCACCAGCTCGCGCGGCCTCAATGGCCGCGTTAAGGGCCAGCAAGTTGGTCTGTTCGGCAATATTTCTAATCACATCGACCACCGAACTGATTTCTGTCACACCATTGCCCAGTTCTGTCACTCTAGCGGTAGAGGCGACAATTTCATCCGCTAACATGCCTACTTCGCTAGCGGCTATAGTGACCGATTCACGCACTTTATTTGCTGTGGCGTCTGAATTGTTAGCCGCGTCCGCAGCCTCACTGGCACTCTGCGAAATTTGCACAGCCGCGGCCGTCATCTGTGTGACGGCTGTTGCCACCTGATCGGTTTCCATGTCCTGTTCAGAAACGATCTGTTTCATACGACCTGTTTGTTCCGCTATTGTCTCGGAATGACCCGATACATTTGTTGAAATGCCCTTGATCTGCTTTATCAGGGTCGCCAAGGTCGCAATAAAAGTATTTACACGGTCAGCCAATGTTCCCAGTTCGAAGCGATCGTTAACTTGAAGGCGCGCAGCAAGATCGGCGTCTCCGCTGGCAAGAGAATCTACCGAACGCGATATCTGGCTGATAGGTCGGCGAATCGTCAAACTCAGCAGATAACCGCCAGCAAACGCAGCGAGCAGCATGATCACAGCAACGAAAAAAGTTTTTAATAGTGCCGACTGCAGGTTTTCGGCACCATCCGCATTCAGCTCCGCAACGATTTCGTCAACATCATCAAAGTAAAACCCTGTACCCATAAACATTTTCCAGCGATCAAGATAGATGGAATAGGAAGTTTTAGGCGACGGCTCGGTTTCATTAGGCTTGGGAAACCAGTATGTAAAATAGCCATCTCCCGACTTTGAAGCACGTAAAAGTTCACGTATCAGATAATTGCCCTGTTTATCCTGCAAGTCCCAAAAATTCTGTCCCAACCCTTTATCAGAATTTCCCAGCAGCAGCCTGTCGCCATTCTCGCGATACCCGAAAATATATCCATTCTTACCAAACTGAAGATTTCGCAGAATCGGTAGCGCCTCTTCAAAACTACCACCTTGCTCGTAGATATGACGAATCGATGCATAGGTCATATCCATAAGGTGCTTTAACTCGGCCTTTTTCACGTCACCAACATCGGCTTCAACCAGCTTGATTTGCCGCTCGATCATGGATTCACTCTGTTGGTAAAAGGTTAACAGTAAGGCAAGAGCCAGGACAATGACCGGCACTGCTGCCAACATCAGTAATCGATTACCAATAGATACAGGCATTTTTCCCCCATTATTTTTTTGCATCAATAATATTCATGGCTAATAAAAAGATAGTGCAAATATAAAGTGACACAAGTGGAGTGAGTACTGGATCAGTTGTTTTTACATGAGTATTTCATGCATTCCTGGCCAATCCGGCTATCATCTATAAACTCGTCCCAAGTCCTTTCTAATGGTTCCCATGTCAAACAAAAAATCTCTGTTAGTCGTCAGCCACTGCCCCTCTCCCAACACCATTGCGCTTCGGGAAAGCCTGCTTGAGGCCATTGCCGAGCAAGCTTTGGAGAACATATCGGTCACCTCGCTTTCTCCCTTCGACACCCAACCCGAGCACGTGATTGCAGCCGACGCTATTATTCTCGGCACCACCGAAAATCTGGGCTACATGAGCGGCGCCTTAAAGGACTTTTTTGACCGTTGCTACTATCCTGTATTGGAGAAGAAGCAAGGCCTTCCCTTTACCTTTTGGGTACGAGCAGGCCACGATGGTACGGGTACTTGCCGGGCAATTAAAAGCATTACCACGGGTTTACGCTGGCGACTGATTCAAGAACCCTTGGTATGCAAAGGCGAGTTTCAAGAAGCCTTCAAAGAGCAACTTGCCGAACTGGGCCTCACCATAGCAGTGAGCCTGGACGCTGGAATGATCTGATCCACTTTCATCCGAAAAAAAAGGCCCTGCGACCAACATCGCAGAGCCTTTGACTATTTCAGTCGGCTACGGCATTACAGCCTTAGTCAACGATCAGATTTTCGTTCGACAGCAGGTTATTGATAATGTCCTGATCACTCAGGGTACCGCCAGCTGTCAAGTCCACATTGGACAAACTGATCTGCTGTGAGCTTTCGAAGCTGGTGCCGCCATCCACATCAATATTGACGATGGTACCGCCGTTACCGTCACTTTCGAAGTGGAGGTAATCAGCCAGTGAATCGACGTCCTCACCTTGAAGCAGATTAGATAAATCCAGCTTATCGCCTCCGGCAACTGCCGAGAAGTCGGTGATTACGTCGGTGGATGGCGAAGCCGTTGAGCCCTGGTCGCCACTCTGCCATACAAAGTGATCGCTATCCGCACCACCTGTCAGCGTGTCGTTGCCCTGACCGCCATGGAGGAAATCAATCCCTTCACCGCCCATCAGACTATCGTCACCGGTGCCACCAAACAGCGTATCGTTGCCGTCGCCACCGCTGAGCTTATCCGACCCTGCATCACCCTGGAGCTGATCGTTATCATCACCTCCTTTGAGTATGTCATCGCCGGCACCGCCTTCGAGTACGTCCATACCCACGCCGCCCGAGAGCAAGTCGTTGCCAGCCTCGCCAAGGAGGCTATCGTCGCCTGCTCCACCCTCAAGGATGTCGTTGCCAGCGCCTCCAGTTACGGTATCGTCACCACCGAGACCCACTATGCGGTCGTTGAGCGCAGTTCCAGTGAGCGTTTCACCGGCTACTGTGCCAGCAATGGTATTCTGAACAGTATTGATCGTCAGTGCTGCTGTGCTGGAGCTGCCATCCTCGTCGGTCAGCGTGTATCCAATCGTTTCCTGCTCTGCCGCAGTCGAGCTGGTATCCAGCGTGATGGGGTCAAAGCTCAGGTTCTGGATACTAAAGTCGCCGTTACTACCCGCTTGCAGGGTGATTTTCCCAATATTGCTGTAGTCCAGCGGCACGCTTTGCGTGGTGGCTGTTGTTAAGGCAATCGAGCCCATTTCACTGCCATCGATATTGAAGATACGCAAGGTGCCTGTGCCATTATCCCAGCCGAAATTAAACTCGACATTTTGTACACCGTAAGGGTAAGAGGCTGCGTCAAAATCAATTTCGAGCAATTCACCGCCATCAACACTGTCGCCATAGACACCTGAACCACCGCTAATGCCCGCGCCATAGCCTCCGTTGTATGTAAGCGTCGTACCCAACATGGCTGTGAGATTCACGCCATTATCTGCGGAGCCATCGGTAAAGTCCTCGGTGACCGTCGCGCCAGTCTGTGCAACCGGACCGGCTGCAGGCTGATACTCGTAAAAGCCTGAACGATGGAAATCGAGCGAACTGCCGTCGGTACTGTTGGTCAGTGTGAGCACACCTCCAGAAACGGAATAGGTGTATGCACTGCCATCTGTAGCCGTCGCAGAGACGCTTGCCACATCGGTGGTAAGGTCAATTGTGTCGCCACGATAGTTGATACTGGTGATATCGGCATTATCGATGGCCTGATCAACCCCCTCACCCTGTGCAGTAAAGGAAGTAAAGGAGTTGCTCAACGAAACGCCGCCATCTGTGCCAATACCGGAGATGACATTACCCACTGCGCCAGTCTCATTGACGTTGATGGTATGCAAATCATCATTGGCTTGAGGCTTGCCATCGACCACGGTAATGGTGAGCGTCTCGGTGCTGGACACATCGCCGTCGCCATCGGCCAGAATGTAATCGAAGTTGAAGGTATCGCCTTCGCTCACACCAATACCCACGAAGTAGTTGTAGCTACCATCTTCAAAGTTGAAGATCAGTGTGCCCGAACCAAAGCCTTCGCCATCGCTCAGCGTTAAGGCACTGCCCGATACAATCGTAGCATTGGCATCGTTAGTGATTTCTCCGGCTCCGGAATTGGCGCTTGGATCATATGTAAAGGTGACCGCCTGTTCGGTTCCACCTACATCAAGCATGATGGTAATACTTTGTACGTATCCGCCATCGGCACCAAATACTGTATTGGACAAGTCACTGGACACCACACTGCCACCGAATGATTCGGGCACCGTTGCCAGCAGCACACTGTCAAGCTGGGTCAGATCGGGCACGTAAAGCGCGCTGTCTGAATTACCATCTCGGTCGCCATCTACATTATGAATGAAGTCCAGGTCGCTGAAGTCGGTGATACCCGTACCAATGCCTGCAGCAAAGGACTGTATGTCATTGCTTGCTGCAAAGCTTGACCAGGTGGTATCGGCTGCGAGATCCGTACTACCTGCGGTGATATTACCATCAGACAGAAAGTACGAAATATTGCTACCAGTAGCATCTACATCGAAGTCGCTCGTCATGGTATTCAGAGCCGACTCGTAGTTGGTGCCATCGCCAATGTTTGGATCGCTGGCCGCATCAACAATGTTATTCACATCATTTTCGAAACTCGCCAAATCGGTGTATGGGTTACCGGAGTTAAGAACATAACCGTCACCGGCAAACACACCCACTTTGATTTCTACGTCGGTGGACTGCTGGAAATATTCACGGCCCAGAGCAATCAGTGATTGCTTGGCGATCTCGAGACGCGTCGCGCTGGAACCGTCCGGGAAGTACACTTCGCCACCAATGCTTGGATTGGTCATACTGGTTGAAATATCGAGCATCAGCATGATGTTGTAGCTCGACATTTCACTTTGCGCCACGTCAGTATTGCTGCTCACGGCCACGGGAGCATCGTCAACGATACTGATATTCAGGTTTGATGAAGCGCCCAGATCGTTAACGTAGTTGAAGCTTTCCAGTGCGCTATCACCATCTGCGGCCCCATTGAGGGTATAGGTGTAGTCGCCGGTAGATGCATCAACAACCAGCTCGCCAAACGAACCGTTGACAGTAATCATGCCGCTACCATCTGCGCTGACGCCGTTAATGCTGCTTACACTGCTGGCACCTGCGTCGTTCGACAGCAGATTACCGGTCGCAACGTCAACACCTTCGCCGGCGTTTTGAGAGGCCTCATCATTGGAGTCAAACAAACTCTCGGTTTTACCCGAGCCAGCGGCCAGTGCACTTTCGTGCACCACTGCGACATCGTCGGATCCACTGGTCACTGTGCTGAAAGTACCGCTTGCCTGCAGGGCTGGGTTTCCAGCTGCATCTGATACGTCTGCGGTAACGTTGTAGCTTGCACCATCGGGCAATGCGCTTAGATCAACATTTTCGATGCTCCAGTTGCCACCGACCTGCACCGCAGCATTGCCGGTATACACTGAATTGCCGTCTGCATCGATGATAGCCACACTCACAGTTTGTCCCACTTCGGCACCGGTGGTGCTTCCGCTCAGCGTTACGGAGTTGTCTTCGCTATCATCCACAACATTGTCGTGGGCAATGGTATTGATAGTAATCGTAGGAGCCGTGGTATCGATCGTGTTAAAGCTGCTCGTTGCTTGTACGGCGGCATTACCGGCGACGTCAGACACATCGGCGGTAACATCGTACACACCGCCATCTGGCAGGCTGCTCATATCGATATCGGCAATACTCCAACTACCATCAGCCTGTACAGTAGCGGTGCCGCTATATACGACGTTAGCACCCGCATCGCTGACCGAAACTGTTACGGATTGACCCGCCTCGGCACCCGTGGTGCTACCACTGAATGCGACGGTGTTGTCCTCACTGTCATCTACCGTATTTTCACCTGCAATCGCATTAATGGTAATGGTAGGTGCCAACGTATCGACCGAATACGACTCTGAAGTGGTAGAGGTAGAGCTGTTCCCTGCGGCATCAGTCGCTGCAAAGCTGGCTGCAATCGTTGAATCGGTATCGGCTTCGAGGTCGCTACCTGCTACATCGATGCTGAAGCTGCCATCGGCGGCGACGGCACCGGTGGTGTCTTTGCCATTTACGGTCAGGGTAACGATGTCACCTTCACTGAAGTCGCCAGTTACGGTGCCAGTGATCGCAACGGTGCCTGCCGCTTCTGCTGCGTTGATGATGTCATCGGCAGTGATATTGCTATCCAGCGCGATGCTTGCGTTGGCAGTGGTATCAACAGAATAGGATTCTGTGGTCGTCGCGGTAGAGCTGTTCCCTGCTGCATCAGTCGCTGCAAAGCTGGCTGCAATCGTTGCATCAGTATCGGCTTCGAGGTCGCTACCTGCTACATCGATGCTGAAGCTGCCATCGGCGGCGACGGCACCTGTAGTGTCTTTGCCGTTCACAGTCAGAGTAACA
>JBFHVM010000003.1:0-30341 GCA_041589495.1 Oleiphilaceae bacterium
CATGATGAGCGTCTGGACGGGGCGCTTACTGTCTGGACGGCAGCGCAACTGCAGGCCAAGTTTAGTGATATTCTGCCTGCCTCCGCTATTTTGGCCGAACCGGAGCAGTGTCGCCCTTACGAGTGTGATGGACTTTCGGCTTATCGGGAAGTGCCTACCATCGTCTTGTTGCCTGCCAGTGAGTCCGAAGTGGTGGCCATTGTAAGGCGTTGTGCGGAGTTTGGTATTGTGATTATTCCGCGCGGCGCCGGTACCGGGCTTTCGGGTGGGGCAATGCCTGTGCCGGGTGCTGTGATGTTGGTGCTGTCTCGCATGAATCAGATCATCGAACTGGATGCGTCCATGCAGTTGGCCAGGGTCGAGCCGGGGGTGCGCAACCTGGCGATCAGTGAAGCGGCTGCCAGATTGGGTTTGTACTATGCGCCAGATCCTTCCTCTCAGATCGCCTGCAGTATTGGCGGCAATGTTGCCGAGAATGCCGGTGGCGTACATTGCCTTAAATATGGGCTGACCGTCAATAATGTGCAGGCCTTGCGCTGCGTGCTGGCCGATGGTGAAGTGCTGACACTTGGCGGCTCTTGTCTCGATAGTCCCGGCCTGGATTTGCTGGCTTTTATGCATGGCTCCGAAGGTATGTTAGCCATAATTACCGAGATTACGGTGCGTTTATTGCCGGTACCACCGGCGGTCAAAACCATGCTGGTCAGCTTTGATGATGTAACTAGGGCCGGGCAGGCCGTGGCAGATGTGTTGGCCGCTGGCATCGTGCCAGCAGGCATGGAAATGATGGATACACTCGCGATTCAAGCCGCAGAAGACTTTGCCCGGGCAGGTTACCCTCGTGATGCGGAAGCCATTTTGATTTGTGAACTCGATGGTTTGTCAGAAGATGTGCGAGTAGGTATGGAGCGCCTGCAGCGGGTGTTTGAGTGTGCAGGTGCCACCGAAGTGAGAATTGCCCAAAATGATGCGGAGCGGGACCTCTTCTGGCGTGGTCGCAAGAGTGCTTTTCCGGCCGTAGGGCGCATGGCGCCCGATTATTACTGTATGGACGGCACGATACCCAAGAGGAATCTACCCGAGGTACTGAGCGGTATTGCCCGTTTGTCTGAGCAATACGGCTTGCCTGTGGCGAATGTGTTTCATGCGGGTGATGGCAACCTGCATCCCCTTATTCTGTTCGATGCCAACCTGTCTGGCCAATTGGAGCAGGCCGAGCGTATGGGGGGAGACATTCTGGCGCTGTGCGTTGAATTGGGCGGTACGATTACGGGCGAGCATGGTGTCGGGCGCGAGAAGATCAATCAAATGTGCCTGCAGTTTTCCCAAGAAGAGCGCGAGCAGTTCCATGCCGCGAAGCAGGCATTCGACCCTGAACGCTTGCTCAACCCCAACAAGAATATTCCTACGCTGGCCCGCTGTGCCGAATTCGGTGCCATGCACGTGCACAATAATGCATTACCGCACCCCCATCTGGAGCGCTTTTAATGGCCGATATAGCGCATCTGCTGATTGAGCAGGTTCGGTCTGCACATAGTTCGGCGAGCCCTTTGCGGATTCTGGGTCAGGGCAGCAAAGCCTTTATGGGGCATGCGTGTGAGGGGGAGCGGCTCGACGTGTCTGGTCATGAAGGGGTGGTTGCTTACGATCCCAGCGAGTTAGTCATTACAGTACGAGCTGGCACGCCGCTGATGGATGTGCAGCAGGTATTGGCCGAGCAGAATCAGTATTTGCCATTTGAGCCTTATGCTATTGATGGGAGTGGCACGGTAGGGGGCATGCTGGCAAGCGGTTGGAGTGGTGCCGGTCGCCCTTGGTTAGGCGCCGTAAGAGATTATGTGTTGGGTACACGCCTGATCAATGGGCGCGGCGAAGCACTGCGTCTGGGTGGTCAGGTGATGAAAAATGTGGCGGGCTTTGACGTGTCGCGATTACTTTGCGGCTCGCTGGGCGCCTTGGGTGTGATCACCGAGGTATCTTTCAAGGTCTTGCCTAGGCCGGCCAGCGTGCGCACTTACGCGTTTGATTGTAGTCGCCAGCAATTTTTAGCTTTTGCGCAGTCCATGGCGCATAAAATGAGCCCGATCACAGCCCTGGTGCATAGGCAGGAGCGAGGGCTGGTTCGCCTCGCGGGCGAACCAGCCCAGCTGGAGCGCTTCGCGCAAAAGCACGGTTTGGAACTGGCGGTTGATAATTACATTTGGACGCAGCTTCAGGCTTGGCAGCATCCGGTTTTGCTGCAACGAGAAAAGCTCTGGCGTCTTTCTCTACCCCGCTTCAGTCTGGTGGCAGATTGCCCCGAGGCCCTGTGTGATTGGGCCGGCGCACAGTATTGGCTACCCGATATCGCAGAGCAGGAAGCCTTGGAGCTGGCTAAACAGTTTGGAGGCCATGCCTATCCCTGTTTCCGTGGGGCACGGCAGGCCCATCCCGGTCTCGATCCGCTTTCATTACGCGTGCACCGGCAAATGAAGCAGGCTTTTGATCCCAAGGGGCTATTTAACCCTGGATGTTTGGCCGAGGGTGTGTAACTCATATGATTCCATATGAAAGCAATGCAGTAGGTAGGGGTTAGCAATGCAAACAAAATTAATAGCCAGCCTGCGCGATAGCAGCGAAGGGCAAGAAGCCGAGAGCATTCTGCGTTCCTGTGTGCACTGCGGTTTTTGCAATGCCACTTGTCCTACCTATCAAGTCTTGGGAGAAGAGCTCGATGGCCCCCGCGGACGCATCTATCTCATCAAGAAAATGCTCGAAGGTGAAGTGGTAAGTGAACACACACGTCAGCACCTGGATCGCTGTTTAAGCTGTCGTGCCTGCGAGACGACCTGCCCTTCTGGTGTTCGCTACCACCGATTGCTGGATATTGGTAAAGCCTTTCTTGAACGCACCCGTACTCGCCCCTTGGGGGCGCGATTGCAGCGTGTTGGTCTGGTCTGGTTTTTCAGGCAGCGCCGCCTGTTCAGCGTATTGATGTGCATGGCGGCTCGTGTGCGCGGTACTTTACCCAGACGCCTGCGGGCGCATATTCCGCCGCGACGCGAACAGCTTTTACCGCGCTGGGATTTGCCTGTTGCAGACAAGGCTGTTAGTCGCGGTGCCCAACCTCGGGTTCTGGTATTGCAGGGCTGTGTGCAGGATGCTTTGGCCCCCGATATCAATCGGGCGACCCATCAGCTTTTTGATTTATTCGGTTGGCAGGTGGCCTCGCTGCGTGAAGTAAGTTGTTGCGGTGCCTTGCCTTATCATCTCGATCAGCAGGAGCAGGGCCTGGCGCAGGTTAAGGCCAATATTGATGCATGGTGGCCGCATATTGAGCAGGGTAATATCGAGGCTATCGTGGTGAATGCCAGTGGCTGTGGCGCCTATGTTAAAGATTACGGTGACTTATTGCGTAACGATGCCGTTTATTGTGACAAGGCTGCGCGTGTTGCCGGATTGGCCCGGGATCCCATCGAGTTGATGCTGCAGCAGGATTGGTCTGCGCGTTTGGCCGAGCTGGGTTTGAGTTTACCTCTTTCGCGCGAAAAACTGGTGTTTCATCCTCCCTGTAGCCTGCAGCACGGCCAGCAGATCAAGGGGGCGGTTGAAGGGCTGTTGCAGCAATTGGGTGCGCAGTTACAGCCGCTAAGGGATGCACATTTGTGCTGTGGGTCAGCGGGTACTTACTCGTTGACGCAGCCTGCCATGGCACAGCAATTACGCGCAGCCAAACTGAACAACCTGGAAGCAAGTCAGGCTTCTCGCGTGCTTACCGCCAATATTGGGTGTCAGGCGCATTTGTCCGCGCGTAGCCGACAACCCGTTATGCATTGGCTGGAGTGGGTGGCCGAAGTGTTAACTGCTGCGCGTTCTGCGGCTCCCAAAGCGTAATCCTTTGTTAAATCCCTTTATTTTAAGTGAGTAAAGTTTTTAAATAGGTGACTAAAGTTTGTTCAGCCTCGGTGGTCTGGTTTATTGCCAGGTTACGGCCCAAGGAGGTGTTAGATGTTGCATTGTTTGTCTGCTATGAAAAAGTCTATCCACATTCTGTTCTCGTTTGTCTTGGCAATGATCGTATTGCTGGCACCGGCAACCTATGCCGAAGATGAATTTCAACCAGCCTATCAGAACGAAGGTAACTACCAGATAGATGACCCCGACAAGTATTTTGTGCGCCACGGTGAGCGCTTGTACTACACCTCGGGTAAAGATAACGAAAAGGGTTTTCGGGTGAATGAGAACAACGAAGAATCCACCGACGAGACCATTGGTATTCTTACTTTTTTGCTTGCACCAGCCACCATCGTGTACATGAACCTGATTGGCTGGTGGGAATAGTTATTGCGCAGACCAGAAAAACCCCTGACTGGTTCAGGGGTTTTTTTATGGCTGCTTGTGGCCTCTTGTGTTCATGGCGATTGAACAGAAAGGCGCCAAACCAGTATAATCTGCGGCTATTTTTTGACGGTATACGGGTGTAATGCGTTTACTTAGAGGTCTTCACAATCCAGGGCTTGATGCAGCGGGCTGTGTGGCGACCATTGGCAATTTTGATGGTGTGCATATTGGCCATCAAACCATTTTGGAACGTGTGAAGGCTCGTGCTGATGAGCAGGGGCTGCCGTCGCTGGTCTTGCTGTTTGAGCCGCAGCCGCTGGAGTTTTTTCGCGGTACAGAGGCGCCGGCCCGCCTCATGACCTTGCGGGAGAAAGTGCAGGCGCTGACCGAGGCCGGAATCGATTACGTATGCTGCCTGCGTTTTGATGATGCCTTCAGTCAATATAGCGCTGACCGCTTTGTTGACGATGTATTGGTGCAGCACCTGCGCGTGAAGCATCTCGTGATTGGCGATGACTTTCGCTATGGCGGTGACCGCGAAGGCGACTTCAGGCACTTACGGGCGAGAGGTGTAGAGTTGGGCTTTGGTGTAGAAAGCACGCCAACCTGTCTCGATGACAGTGCCGGTCAACGCATCAGTAGCACCCGAGTGCGCGAAGTATTACATCAGGGCGATTTTGGCATGGCCGCAGAAATGTTGGGTCGGCCTTACACCATGAGTGGCCGTGTGGTGCATGGGCAGGCATTGGGGCGTCAGCTGGGTTTTCCTACGGCGAATATTCCGCTCAAGCGCTTGCGCTCACCCCTCGGTGGCGTATACGCAGTGCGACTGTGCCGCACTGATGGCAGCGTACACGAAGGGGTTGCCAATGTGGGGTGTAAGCCCTCGATAGGGCAGTTTTTGCCCAATCTCGAAGTGCACCTTTTTGATTTTGGCAGCAATTTATATGGTGAACGTGTTCAGGTGGAGTTTATCGCCCATCTGCGTAAAGAACAGCGGTTTGACGGGCTTGAAGCCCTGCAGACACAGATAAAACAGGATGTACAGCAGGCCAAAGCCTGTCTGGCATATGACAATAACGACAAGGGTCAATCGATCGCTAAGTGACAGATCTATGAGTGATTACAAACACACACTGAACCTCCCCGCCACCGAATTTCCCATGAAGGGTAATCTCGCCCAGCGCGAGCCCGCCATGCTGAAATCCTGGCAGGACATGAATCTCTATCAGCAGATCCGTCAGGCCCGAGCTGGCGCCGAAAAGTTCATCCTGCACGATGGCCCTCCTTACGCCAATGGCAATATTCATATTGGTCATGCCGTTAACAAGATCCTCAAAGACATGATCATCAAGTCGAAGACGCTAAGTGGCTTCGATGCGCCCTATATTCCGGGTTGGGATTGTCACGGCCTGCCCATTGAGCACAACGTAGAGAAAAAGATCGGCAAAGCAGGTGTGAAGGTCGATTACCCCAAATTCCGTCAGGCCTGTCGCGATTATGCGGCCAAGCAGGTCGCTGGGCAGAAAACTGACTTTATTCGCTTGGGTGTACTGGGTGATTGGGATAAGCCCTATCTCACCATGGACTTCAAATTCGAAGCCGACATCGTGCGTGCCCTCGGTAAGATTATCGACAATGGCCACCTGCAGAAAGGCTTCAAGCCCGTTTACTGGAGCGTGGTGGGTGGTTCGGCACTGGCCGAAGCCGAAGTGGAATATCAAGACAAACAGTCTACGGCAGTAGACGTGAGTTTTGATCTTGCTGATGCCAATGCCATTAATCTGTTTAAGCCGAGCGCGGACGTCAGTAACGCCAGTATCGTGATCTGGACCACCACGCCCTGGACGCTGCCTGCGAATCAGGCCGTATCGCTGAATGCCAATCTTGACTACGCCCTGGTGCGTTGCGAAACCGCCAATGGCACGCAGGATCTGATCTTCGCTGCCAGCATGGTCGACGACGTAATGGCGCGCTATGAGATCGAAACCTTTGAAGTGCTGGGCCAGTGCGCGGGTGCACAATTGGAAGGCCAACCGCTGGTGCACCCTTTCTACCGCGACAAGCAGGTACCGGTGATTCTGGGCGACCACGTGACTACCGATGCCGGTACCGGTGCGGTGCATACCGCTCCCGATCACGGCGTCGACGACTTTAACGTGGGCAAAGCCTACGATCTCGGCACACTTAACTATGTGGATGACAACGGTGTGTACCGCGACAACGTGCCGCTGTTTGCCGGCGAGCATGTGTACAAAGTCGACGGCAAGGTACTTGCTGCCCTCGAAGAACATGGCAAACTGGTCTGTAAGAAAGTATTTACGCATTCTTATCCGCACTGCTGGCGTACCAAAACGCCACTGATTTATCGTGCTACGCCACAGTGGTTTGTGAGCATGCATCAGAACGGGCTCAAGGAGCAGGCCCTCGAAGCGGTCAAAGGTGTGCGCTGGGTGCCCGACTGGGGTCAGAATCGCATTGAAGCCATGCTGGAGCAAAGCCCGGACTGGTGTATTTCGCGTCAGCGTACCTGGGGTGTGCCCATCACGCTGTTTGTACATAAAGAAACCCAGGAACTGCACCCCAACACGCCCGACTTGATCGAGCGCGTTGCTGCCATGATCGAAGATAAGGGCATGGATGTGTGGTTCGAGCTGGATGCAAGCGAACTACTGGGCGACGAAGCGGACAACTACGACAAGGTCACCGATACGCTGGACGTGTGGTTCGATTCCGGCGTGACCCATGCAGCGGTATTGCGTCAGCGTGAAGAGCTGGGTCAGTACCCTGCCGACCTGTATCTTGAGGGCTCCGACCAGCATCGTGGCTGGTTCCAGTCTTCGCTCAAAACCGGTATCGCCATCAATGGTGCAGCGCCTTATCGTCAAGTGCTGACGCATGGTTTTACGGTGGATGGCGAAGGTCGCAAAATGTCCAAGTCCATCGGTAACGTGGTCGCACCGCAAGAAGTCATGAACAAACTGGGTGCCGACATCCTGCGTTTGTGGGTGGCGGCCACCGATTACAGCGGCGAAATGACCGTATCCGATGAAATTCTCAAGCGCAATGCCGATTCCTATCGTCGCTTGCGTAACACCGCGCGCTTTTTACTGTCGAACATCAACGGCTTTGATCCGAAGCGTGACTTGCTTGCGCCGGAAGACATGCTGGCCCTGGATCGCTGGGCGGTGGATCGTACTCGCCTGCTGCAGGAACAGATCGTAGCGGCCTACGAAGACTACAACTTCCTTGAGGTGGTGCAGAAGATCGTACAGTTCTGTGTGGGTGAATTGGGTGGTTTCTACTTGGATATCATCAAGGATCGCCAGTACACCACGCAGAGCGACAGTGTGGCTCGTCGCTCCTGTCAAACCGCGATGTACCATATTCTCGAAGCCATGGCGCGCTGGCTGGCGCCCATTTGTAGCTTTACTGCTGATGAAGTCTGGCAAGCCCTGCCGGCACCTCGCGAGGGCGAGCGCAGCGTCAGTGTGCAGCTCGAAACCTGGTACACCGAGTTGGCAGAACTGGCCGAGGATGCACTACAGGGTCGCGCATTCTGGGCGCAGGTGATGGCGGTGAAGCATGCCGTTAACAAGCGTATCGAAGAAGAGCGTAATGCCGGCAAGGTGAAAGGCTCTCTGGGTACCGAGATCACGCTGTTCTGCGAAGGCGAACTGCAAGCAACCTTGAATGCTCTGGGTGACGAACTGCGCTTTGTGCTGATCAGCTCGGCGGCGACGGTGAAATCCTTGTCGGAAGCAGATGCTGATGCGTTGCCCAGTGATCTCGATGGCCTGCGTCTGCAGGTGATGCCATCCCAACACGAAAAATGCGATCGCTGTTGGCACCATCGTGAAGAAGTCGGCAAGGACGAGAAGCATCCGAGTTTGTGTCAGCGTTGTATCACCAACGTAGATGGTGAAGGCGAAAGCCGACAATTCGCCTGATACGGACAAACATTGAATGAGTGTGGCAGAAGTAACAATGCAGCAAGAAACAGGGCGCAGCATGCGTCATTGGTTATGGCTCAGTGTGGTGGTGGTCATTGCCTACCTTTACACCAAATATCTGGCCACGACGCATCTGGACTATGCCCGCTCGGTGGAGGTGTTGCCGGATTTCTTCAATTTCACCCTGCTGCACAATACCGGTGCGGCCTTTAGCTTTCTGGCCGGCGCCGGTGGCTGGCAGCGCTGGTTCTTTGCCGTTCTGGCCATTGGCGTGAGTATTGTGCTTATTCGCTGGCTGTTTACCCTGCGCAATGATCGCTGGCTGGCGATTTCCATTGCGCTGGTACTGGGCGGCGCCATCGGCAATGTCTATGACCGTATTACCCTGGGTTATGTGGTGGATTTTCTCCACTTTTACTGGGGCGATTATCATTTTCCCGCGTTTAATATTGCCGACACCGCCATTAGCATTGGTGCCGGCATGATGATTCTGGATCTGTTCCGTCGCAAGGAAGATCCTGAATCACCGAAAGATGCGTAAACTATCCAGCAATACGCATTCGAGAGTTTTGAGGAAGTAGTATGAGCAAGCCCACTGTTGGCGAAAACACCCGCGTCACCCTGCATTTTTCACTGAGCATGAGTGATGGTGCCGAGGTGGATTCCACCTATAACGGTAATCCCGCCACCTTCGAATATGGCGATGGACAGTTGCCCGATGGTTTTGTCAGCTATCTGGATGGTCTTGCCGCTGGCGAAGAGGGCAGTTGGTAGGTGCCACCCGAAAAAGCCTTTGGTATGCCCAATCCCAACAACGTGCAGCACTTTAAACGCAGTGATTTTCCAGAAGACATGGAGCTCGCCGAAGGGTTGGTGATTTCCTTCGCCGATGCCAGTCAGAGTGAACTGCCAGGCGTCATTAAAGCCTTTGATGACGCAGAGGTGACCGTGGATTTTAATCATCCACTGGCCGGTGAGACGCTTACTTTCAAAGCGAGTATAGTGGAAGTAGTAGCGCTTTAGAGGGTGCCGCATAGTCCAAGTTAGAGGAAACCAAGCATGCAGGTAAAACTGGCCAACCCCCGCGGCTTTTGTGCCGGCGTTGATCGCGCCATCGAAATCGTTAATCGCGCCCTCGAAGTATTCGGTGCACCGGTTTACGTGCGCCATGAGGTGGTGCATAACCGCTTTGTGGTAGACGACCTCAAATCGCGGGGGGCGATTTTTGTCGACGAATTGCATGAAGTACCCGACGACTCGCTGGTCATCTTCAGTGCTCACGGTGTGTCTAAAAAGGTCCAGCAGGAAGCCAAAGACCGTGGCCTAAACGTATTCGATGCAACCTGCCCTCTGGTGACCAAGGTGCATATGGAAGTCACTAAATATAGCCGCGAAGGAATGGAGTGCGTGCTGATCGGCCACGAGGGTCACCCTGAGGTAGAAGGCACCATGGGGCAGTACGACGATCAGCACGGTGGTCGTATTTATCTGGTCGAAGACTGTGAAGACGTCGCCAGCCTGCAGGTGAGTGATCCTGAGCGTTTGGCCTACGTTACCCAAACCACGCTTTCTGTGGATGACACGGCCAAAGTGATCGATGCCCTGCGAGCGCGTTTTCCTGCCATTCAGGGGCCGCGCAAAGACGACATCTGTTACGCCACCCAAAACCGGCAGGATGCAGTGAAAGGCTTGGCTAAAGACTCCGATGTGATGCTGGTGGTGGGCTCGCCCAATAGTTCCAACTCCAATCGATTGCGTGAACTGGCCGAGCGCATGGGGACGCCCGCTTATCTGATCGACGATCAGTCGCAGATTCAGGCGCAATGGATCGAGGGCGCCAGTAATGTCGCCGTGACGGCGGGTGCTTCGGCTCCCGAGGTGCTGGTACAGCAGGTAGTGGCCCGTTTGCGTGAGTTGGGCGCGGAGGTGACCACCGAAGTGGATGGTCGCGAAGAAAATATCGTGTTCTCCATGCCCAAGGCCTTACGTATTCCCGCCGCCAACGTTTAGTTATTGCTACGGGTGATGCGCTCGGTCATTGCCCTTTTTCCTTTAAAATCAGTCCGTTCTCGCAAAGCCAACAATATCGTCTAGGCTTTAGATTAGAGCTCCCAGGCAGCGTGCAGTTTTGTGAATTGCGTTGTGTTTTTGCCAAGGGTGATTCCGTTTATCTCCAGTTTTAACCGTTTATCCAAGCGCGCTAGAGATGCACGTGATGATCATCTACTGTTATTCATGTCTTAATACGGGAAGGATTTATGAGGCAGCATCGTCTTCAAGCTGGCTTTAGCATCATCGAACTGATGGTTGTTTTGATGATTCTGTCAATCACTGCGGTGTATGCCATTCCGGCGTTTACGGACTTTATAAAGAGTAATCGCATGCGTGCCTCGGAGGCGGATATCGTTACGGCGATTCAGTTCGCCAGAGCCGAAGCCGTGCAACGTGGCACCAGTATCGAGCTCAGTGCGATCGATGCCTCCGATAATGGCAATGAATGGGGGGCGGGTTTGCGCGTTTGGTTTGATGCCGATGACGACGATACCTACGATGCGGGAGAGGAAATTCGTATTGTGCGAGGCTTTCACAGCTCCATGACTTTGAACGGCGACCCCGGCACCAGTCGTATTACCTTCAGGCCCACGGGGATGACCGATATGGCGGCAAATCTTGTCATTACCGTGTGTGATGATCGCACCGGGGAAATCGGTCGCCAAATGCAAGTGCTTAATACGGGAGTAGTAAGCACCAACAGTAACTTTACCGGTTGTCCGTAACGATGAAACGAAGAGTTATGACCTTAGACAAAATGCAGCGTGGCACCAGTATGATCGAGATTCTGGTGACCTTGATTGTGGTCGCCATTGGCCTTTTAGGGATTGCCTCCATGCAGATGGTCAGTCTGAAAAATGCCAACACCTCTTATCAACGATATGTGGCATCGCTGTATGCCTACGACATGATGGAGCGAATGCGATCCAACCCTGCCGGGGTGCAGGCCGACCAGTATGATGACTTGGCGGTGGACGGCACCGAGAGTGAGGTAACTTGTACTAATGCCTGCACGCCTGCTGCGCTGGCAGAAATGGATGCCTACGAATGGGGACAACAATTGCGCAGTAATCTACCCAATGGGCGCGGCACGGTCGATGAAGGGACGGATGGCTATGAGATAACCGTGACCTGGGATGAACAGGTCACGGATGGCAGCCAAGGTGCTGGCGGAGGCACCGGTGCGGATACACAAACCTATACCCTGGAGGTGGCGCTGTGACAACGCGTTTGTTTGGTGAGGCGACCCAGAGCGTGCCCAAAGTTCAACAGGGTATCTCTATGGTAGAAATGCTGGTTGCCTTAGGCTTAGGCGCATTTTTAATGCTTGGGCTGACGCAGGTATACATGACTAACCAGCAAACCTCGATACTTCAGGATGACTTTGCCCGCGTGCAGGAAAGCGGCCGAATCGGCGCCGAAATGCTGATTAAAGAGATCCGCATGGCGGATTTTAATGGCTGTGTGCCCAGCACAGCAGACATTGCCAGCCATCTCGATACCGCCGATCCCGACTTTGACCCCGACGGTATGGATTTTCTGGCCGGGGGCGTGAGTGGTGCCAACGATGTGACGACCATATCGTTTAATGGTGGTGCCACCGTGATTACCACGGTGCCGAATAGCGATACGCTCATTTTGCGAGGTATGACCGATGCCTGTGAGGGGCTGGGGCGTATGACGGGGACCAATAACGCCGCCTCATTCTTCTTATCCAGCGCCAATTGCCCGATTGGTGAAGGTGATATATTGATTTTGGCCAACTGTGCCGGCGGCGATATGTTCAGCGTGTCCAACTACAATACGGCCAACGTTACCGTCGTGCATAACACGGGCAATATTACCGAAGTGGGTGCTGTGGATAATGCGACATCGAGTTTTTCGCGCATCTACGAAGCCGGCGCCAGTATTTTGCGCCCCTATCAAAAGACCTTTTACATCGCGCCTGGTGTGGATGGCAATTCCTTGTTCCTGAGGGAGTCTGCCGATAATTTTTCTCAGGAGCTGGTGACCAATGTGACCAACTTCCAAGTGTTTTATGGGGAAGACAGTAATGGCGATGGCTCGGTTGACCGGTATCGCGATGCTGACAATGTAGGGGACTTTAACGACGTATTATCAGTGCGTATTGAACTGACGGTGGGGTCGGGAGAAGTGGAAAAAATCTTTAGAGCCGTGGGCAATATTCGTAACAGGGTGAACTCATGATGTCGAATATCAGTGCTACCAATCTTTACCGCCAGCAACGCGGCGCAACGTTGGTCGTCGCACTCATCATTTTGCTGGTATTAACGATCTTGGGTTTTTCGAGCAGTCAATCCGTGATTCTGCAGGAAAAAATGACCTTCTCAGTGCAGGATGCCCATGTGGCTTTACAGTCGGCGGAATTAGGCATCGCTGAGGCCGAGCAGTTTATTGAGGATAATATCGTCACTAAAGCAGCCTTTGCCGATAACGGACAAGGCACGCTAAGGGGCTTATATACCCAAGGCAATGGCCCCGATAACCTGTTTGATCCGGCCGCCTGGACGGCTGCCAACTCCCAGCAGGCGAATATCTCGGTACATCCGGATGTGCCAGCCCCGCGCTTTATTATCGAAGATACGGGTTTATCTGACGAAGACGACAATGTGGGCTCAGTCAATATTACCGGTTACGGTCAAACCACGGGCCAGGGTGATATCAACAGCTTTCGTATTATTGCCCAGGGTAAAGGGCGCTCCGACGAAACCGAGCGCTATGTGATTTCCTATTACGGAAAACGACTTTAATTTGAAAATCAGAATTTTTACTGAGCTATTACGCAAGGCGTAATC
Organism: Oleiphilaceae bacterium; assembly: GCA_041589495.1. Lineage (GTDB taxonomy): Bacteria > Pseudomonadota > Gammaproteobacteria > Pseudomonadales > Oleiphilaceae > PZPK01. Next base: position 13,142 of record JBFHVM010000003.1, read on the forward strand.
AGGAGTCAGCAACATGAATAAGCAACCTCAGTGGCGCAAGTCATTACTCGGCATGGCAATTGGTCTATACGCCTGTGCGCCGGTGATTGCCGCACCCGGAGAGCCGGATCAAACGCCACTGAATGTGGCGCAGATTGCCAACCCCAATATCATGTTGTTGCTCGATAGTTCCGGTTCCATGCGAGCTTTCGTTCCCGAGTCACCCTACGTGAGCGAAGACGACGAAGGCGCAACGCCGGAGGCTTACGGCTCTTGCCCAGACAGCCTGCAATTGCCCAATAATCAAGCGATTTGGCTTGCAGTGAAAAGTGACGGAAGGGTGTTTATTGACCAGTTTTCTGGCGATACCGGTACATATGAACAGTATGATTGGGGAACCAGTTCAGGTACCGGGCATACCAGTAATGACGTACGCTGTTTTGACCCCGATGTTAATTATACCGCCTATCTTTTTGCCAATAATGAAATTGATGCGGGTGATGGCACTGCTAATGTAAACGCCTATGGTACCGGTAGTTGGGTGGCTTGGTATACCGATCGCGGTACGGGCACTTACAGCGGACGCTATCTCAATTGGTATTTTAGTAATGATGGCGCAGCGGGAGAGAATTTTGGATCCGGTGCCCAGCAGAAACTTAACGTGGCAACCCGTACCGAAGTCGTCGCCAGAGCCGCGAGCACCCTCGTCGACAGCCTTGATAATGTGAATATCGGATTAACACGCTTCAATGAGAGTGACCCTGGTGGCACCTTGGTGAAGCATATTCAGGATATCGATGCTTTTGATGGAACAACTTATTACAGGGATGAGCTAAAAGCAGAGATTTCTGCTATTACACCAGACGGATGGACCCCCTTAGCCGAAGCGCTGGAAGGTATCGGTCGCTATTTTATTGAAGGTTGGCATACGAACAATCTTACCTTGCACCCGGGCGAAGCCAATGAAGAGACCCAGACAGGTGAAACGATATTCGCTAATGAATTGGAGTACGGTTCTCTAAGCAAGCCCACCAGTGCTAACCCGGTAATGGATAACGACAAGTTCTGTGAAAAGAACTTTGTGATTGGCTTAACCGATGGTGTGCCGCAGTTTCGAAATAATGCTGGTGACGATATTACCGATGACGAAGTATCGAGCTATCTGGTCGATTATGCCGATGACGATGATGGTTTCGCCCTCAGTGATGTGGCCAAAGCACTTTATGAGATGGACTTGAGACCCAACCGCCCCGACCCCAGCGATGCCTCTCACATTAATAATATCCTCACCTACATGATCGGCTTTGCCGATGAAACGCTCGCTGATGATCCGCTGCTGGATAATACGGCAGCGAATGGCGGTACGGGTTCAGCCTATAATGCCGATGATACGGCCAGTCTTTTGACGGCGTTCAATAGTATTAAGTCGGATATTGCACAGCGCACCGCTTCGCTGGCTTCGGTGGCCTTTAACTCCACCTCACTAAAAGAGTCGGGTACTGCGGTATTCCAAGCGCGCTTTGATAGTTCCACCTGGAGCGGCAGCTTGTTGACCTACCCTCTCGACTCGCGAGGTAACCTGCCTGATGATACTGACGGTGATGGCAAGCCTGATCATTCCTGGGATGCCGCCGAAAAGCTGGATGCGCTGGATGCCTCGGGCATCGTGGATCGCGTGATTCTGACTTATGATGGCAGCGATGGTGTGCCCTTTGGCTATACATCTGCGACCGCTGCGCCCACGAGTGAGCATGCAGCAGATTTCAATACGGGATTGAGCGACAGCACGGCCTGGGCGGCAGGTGATGACGCTTCTCTCTCGACGGCTGAAAGAGCCGCGGCTATTCAAGCACGACTCAATTATATTCGTGGTGACCGCAGTAACGAAGGCACTAGCGCTTTGCGGGTGCGCAGCTCGCGTCTGGGCGATATTGTTAATTCCACTCCCGTGTTTGTGGGCGAGTCAGAAATACGCTGGCCCGACAGCTTTGGTGTTACTGGTAACCGCCACAGTGCCCACTTTGTGAATGCCTTGACTACGAATGCGACACAGGATGGGGCAAAGGGCCGTACGCCGGTGATATACGTGGGCTCCAATGACGGCATGTTGCATGGCTTTAATGCCACCTACGGAGAAGCCGACAGTGGTAAAGAAGTGTTTGCCTATATTCCCCGCAAAATCCTATCTACAGATAGTGATGAAGGCCTGCATTACTTTACCGATAGCGATTACGCGCATCGTTATTATGTTGATCTTACACCAACGGTTTCGGATGCCTATATTAAAACCTCAGCCAGCGGAACCAAAGACTGGCGCACGGTATTGATTGGTGGCCTGCGCGCCGGCGGTAAAGGGTATTTCGCTTTGGATGTGACCGATCCGGCTGATTTTGATGATACGGCTACCGCTGCGGCGAACACCGTTTTATGGGAATTTACCGACGATGATGACAGCGACCTGGGTTACACCTTTAGTCGTCCGGTTATTGCCAAAATGAATAATGGAAAGTGGGCGGCTATTTTTGGTAACGGTTATGAAAGCGCGAATGGCATCGCCAAGCTGTTTATTCTATTCATTGAAGAAGGTGTAGATGGCTGGTCTGCAGGTGAATATATTGAGTTGAATACTGAGAGTGGCGATGCGGCCAACAAAAATGGTCTCTCGACGCCCGCTGTGGCTGATCTCAATGCCGATGGTATTGCCGACCGTATCTATGCCGGCGATGTACTAGGCAATATGTGGGCCTTTGATGTGTCTGCCGGGAATGCCAGTCGATGGGACGTCGCTTACAAAGACGGTAATGGTGGTAATGCCAATCCCGAACCACTGTTTACGGCCAATAATGGTGCCGCTCAGCCCATTACCTCCGCCCCCATGCTGGCCTTTAATACCGATAGCACACCCAATGGCGCTGCGCCCAACCTGCTCGTGATGTTTGGTACTGGTCAGTATCTGGCTGCCGGTGATAAAGCCAGCACGGCACGGCAATCGGTCTATGCCATATGGGATAACAGCGATGTTGATTCCAGCAATACCGCCTTGGCGCGCAGTGATCTCAAGGCCCGTGTCCTCACCGAAGTAACTCTAACGGATGCGGACGGTGACGATATACCCGAAATGCGCCGAACTGTTACCGGTGACCCTATCGACTGGTCTAACGATCATGGTTGGTATATGGATTTATTGGCCGGTTCTGGAGACGACGCTGCTGAACGTGTTATTGCATCGCCATTGATCCGTCGTTCTGTACTCCTGTTCAATACGATCGTGCCAAATGCCTCGCCGTGTTCTGATGGCGGGACAGGCTGGTTGATGTCCCTGGATTTTGCGACCGGATTGCCTACCGATGAAGGCGTGTTCGATGCCGATAACGATGGCGATATCGACTCTGATGACGCGCAATACATTGGCCAGCAAGTGCTGGATGGTCTGCCTGCGCAGTCAGGTATTATCGAAGATATTCAGTTTACGCCTACCAGCGATGGTCAGTTGAAGTCGCGCGAAATCGAGGTGGGCAGCTCGGTCGCCGAAGGGCGCCTGGGTTGGCAAGAACTCACACCGCAAGAATAATGTTTAATGGATTCTTAGAGCTATGAAAATAACGCAAAAAGGTATTACCCTGATTGAATTGGTGATTGCGATTGCCATCATTGGCATACTCGCCGCAGTGGCCATCCCGGCCTATCAGGAGAATGTCTCTCAGGGGCGCCGTGGAGATGGTCAAGCTGCCCTGTTGGGCCTGGCGCAAGCCATGGAGCGCCAGTTCACGCTGGATGGCACCTATACCACGGTCAATGGCGATGATGATCCCGATCCGGATATTACTGCGGCGACGGCACCAACCATCTATGCTGACGAAGCACCTCTCGATGGTTCTGCAAAGTTCTATGACTTGCGCGTGATGCGTGCCGACAGCTCAACGTACACCATCCGAGCGATTCCCAAAGGGCCGCAGGCCCAGGATGGCTTTCTTGAACTGCGTTCTTCGGGCTTCCGCGGTTGGGATCGGGATAACAGCGGCGCGCTTTCTGCTACGGAAGACTGCTGGAACAAGAGCTGCTGACAATTAAGCGTGGCTCCTGGGTCAGGAGCAGCGGATGTCATTGCCCGAGGCCGACTCCGCGATACCGTTTGCGTTGCGATCGCGCCCGGGATAGCTGCGACCGGCTACATTGATGATGAGATTACGGGCATACAGAGGGTCGTTGTTCTCCGGGCAAATGGTAAACGTGCCATTGTGGAAGTTAGTCATGCCCGATGGTACAAATTGCAAATAGGCTTTGTTGCCAAAGGCGCGCCACTTAATACGTGCTTTTTCGGGAGATAGGTTGACCAGGCGCAATACACGATCGTCACTATCTAGCAGTCGGTCGCCGTTGCGGTCGAGATAAATGACAAGTTGAGAGGCCCATTTTTTGTCGCAACTGTCGCCGTCGTTGGAGGGGCAAACGTATACCGATTTGGATAAGGCAAGCGCCTCACTGCGGGCAAAATGGATGTGCTGCTGTACTTCTCTGGCGAGAGAATCGGCGCGAAGGTGGCCAAGATGTTTAAACCCGGCCAGTGAGCCGGAGACGAGAATAGAGGTAATGGCGAGCACGGCAAGCTGCTCAACCAGTGTCATTCCTTGACAGGTTTTCATGGTAGCTTCCTTTGATTACGATCCATGTAATTAAAGCTGGGGCCATCCTAGAGTAAATTGTGCATGTCGAACGTGCATGGAACACAAAATTGCTAGCGGGCAGGTTGGTACTTATCCCGAGTACCCGTGGCCGTGTATGTAAAGCAGGAGACAGATATGAAAGCGATTGTGATAGCCCTGACTCTGGTCATGTCAGCCGCCGCCAGTGCCGAGATGTATGAGTGGACGGACGAAAAAGGCGTTAAACACTATACCGACCGGCCCGTTCATAAAGATGCAGTAAAAGTGGATATAGAAGAAGAGGAAGAAGCGACGCTCGAGGAACTGCCCGCTAAGGAAAAAGCGGCCAAAAAAGAGCAGAAAAGCTACCCATGCAGCAATCGACAGGAGATTGATCGAGGGCAGGGTGGTGATCGTGGCCCAATGAGAGAACGATGCCTGGAACACTAATCCAATTAATGTAACCTTCGAGCCAGAAGCGGAGCCACTAAATGGTGGTTGCATGTTTCTGGCGCTTCTTTGCGTTCACTTTTCCGCTCCCCCACCCCAAAAATCAGTTTGATTAAAGCACTGCCGGTATAACTGCTCTGTTGTGGTAGCTGCGTTCAAGGCAAGGTATGCTTGCACCTTGATTTCAACGAAGAGAAAGCGGAGCATGATGCTTTGAAAATTATCATCGTGGGCGGCGGTGTGATGGGCCTGATGCAGGCGCGTGAATTGGCTCTGAAAGGTTGGCAGGTGGCGCTCATTGACAAGAACGTCTGCGGCAACGAGGCCAGTTGGGCCGGTGGAGGCATTATTTCTCCCTTGTACCCTTGGCGCTATTGCGACGCGGTCACGGCACTGGCCTCCTGGTCACAGACCTATTATCCCAATCTGATACAGTCACTCGAAGCGGAGAGCGACATCGACCCGGAGCTGTCTCGACAGGGCTTGCTCATGCTCGCGGTAGATGATGCTGAACGGGCGTTGGCCTGGGCTGATGACCATCAGCGCTGGTTGCAGACGATCGACTCCGAAGAGATGTACCGCCTAGAACCGGGATTGCGTGAGGGCTTGCAGCAAGCGCTGTGGATGCCGCAGGTTGCCAGCGTGCGCAATCCCCGCCTGCTCAAAGCTCTGAAGCGCATCGTGCAGGACCACCCAAAGATTAGTGTGCACGAAGTGGATCGCGTGGTTGCCATACAGGCCGATGAATATACGCCTAGCGTGACAACCGAACAGGGGCATCGTTTTGAAGCCGACAGCGTACTGGTGTGCAGTGGTGCCTGGACCAGTGAGTTGCTGCAATTACCGGCCATGGGTATACGGCCGGTCAAAGGACAGATGATACTGTTTGAAGCGCCCAAAGGTGCGGTGAATCGTGTGGTGCTGAGTCATGGTAAATATGTGATTCCTCGCCGTGACGGGCTTGTCGTGGCAGGTAGCACGCTGGAACATGCCGAGTTTGATAAAACCACCACCACACAGGCGCTGGAAGAACTCGGTGATGCGGCGATCACCATGTTTCCCGGGCTGGCGCGGGGGCGTATTATCCACCAATGGGCAGGCTTGCGCCCGGGCTCGCCAAAAGGCATTCCCTTTATTGGCGCTGTGCCGGAGCAGCCTGGTATTTGGGTCAATGCGGGGCACTTTCGTAATGGCCTGGTACTCGCTCCGGCCTCGATACGCCTAATGAGCAGTTTGCTGTGTAACGAAATACCTCCAGTCGATCCTAAGCCTTATGACCCCATCCACAGACTTAATCCATCTCCAGCTTTTTCAGGCGATAGCGTAAAGCTCGAAAGCTGATACCCAGTTGCTTGGCGGCGGCGGTGCGATTCCATTTGGTGGCTTGCAGAGCCGCCTCAATCTCGCGGCGTTCAATGCTCTCCAGGTAATCTTCGAGACTCTGCCCATTGGCGCGTGGTGCCAATGCCGGATTTGCTTCGTGAGTAGGGGCTGCCGGAACGGGTGCACTCGTAATAGCTTGCGTCGATTCAGCGGCTTGGGGCGTGGGTAATGACTCTGCTTGAGTAGGCGCATGCGCGTTCAGTTGCAGGTCGTTTGCTTCGATGCAGTCGTTTTCGCACAAGGTAAACGCGCGCTCGATAATATTTTCCAGTTCACGCACATTGCCGGGGAAGCGGTAGTCCACAAGTGCCGCTAGGGCCTGGTTGCTAATACTGGCCTGCGTGCTGCCATGATCTTTCGCAACCCGATCCAGAAAGTGCTGTGCAAGCATGGCGATATCTTCGGGGCGTTGGCGCAAGCAGGGTACATCAAGACGAATCACGTTAATGCGGTAGTAGAGGTCCTGTCTGAAGCGGCCTGTTTGAACCAGTTTTTCCAGGTCTTTGTGCGTCGCGCTGAGTATGCGTACATCAATGGTTTCTTCCTGTTGTCCACCAACGGCGCGTACGGCTTTTTCCTGAATGGCGCGCAATAGTTTAACCTGCATATCGAGAGGTAGATCGGCGACTTCGTCGAGAAACAGCGTACCGCCCTGGGCGGCTTTAAACAGTCCCTGCTTGTCTTCGTGGGCGCCGCTGAAGCTACCTTTTTTATGGCCAAAGAATTCACTTTCCATCAGTTCACTGGGAATCGCGCCACAGTTAACCGGAACAAAGGGGGCTTCGGCACGAGGGCCTTTTAGGTGAATCATGCGCGCGGCCAATTCCTTACCGCTGCCCGATTCCCCGGCAATGTAAACGGGTGCCTGACTGCGCGCCAGCTTGGTGATTTGCGCGTTAAGTTGTTTGATGAGCGGGGATTTACCGGGAATATTGCGCTTGGGCAGTTCCTGATCAGCCGTGGTGCTGGTGGCCGTTTTTTCGGGACTGAGTTTGAGGGCGCTACTCACCAGATCACGTAACTGCGGCAGGCTTACCGGTTTTGATATAAAATCGAAGGCTCCCGCTTTTAAGGCCTCGATAGCTGTTTCGACACTGCCGTAAGCGGTGATCATGGCAACGGGCAGTTCCGGGTGCTGCTCCTGAATCTCGCGTACCAGGTCAATACCGTTACCATCGGGGAGATTCATGTCGGTCAAGCACAGCGCAAATTCTTGTTCCGCCAGTAATGTGCGTGCTTCTTTAAGTGTGGCGGCACTTTGCGTATCGATGCCCATTCTTATCAGTGTAATTTCGAGCAGTTCCCGGATGTCCGGTTCGTCATCAACGATTAATGCTGCGTGGCTATTCATACTTTGCTTGCCTTAATTGTGCCCGGTTTCATTATACGATGCGGTTGTGGTGTGCGAAGAGGATGCGGAAGCAGGTTCCTGCAGCATGATTTTCCACATGCTCCAGTTGCGCCTGATTGGCCTCGCACATTTCTCGCGAAAGATAGAGGCCCAAACCGCTGCCTTTGGCCTCGGTAGTAAAGAACGGTTCAAAGAGATGTAATCTGTCGTCTTCGGTAATCCCTGGCCCCTGATCGATCACTTCAATACACGCCTGTTCGCCGCTATCGGTTTCTGAAAGTACGATGGTGACGGGGTCGTCCGGTTTGGTCTGCTTGCCGTGGCGTAGGGCGTTGTCGATCAGATTGACCAGAACCTGTTCGATCTGTCCTTTGTCAAAGCGTGCATGCGCTTCCGGAGCGATGACTTTCAGCTCGATATGCGGTTCTTCGCGATGCTGCTCAGCGTAGTTTTCAAGCACCTTGTCGAGCCAATCGCGTAACAGAACATCCTCGGTTTGGGGATCGGCCCGCCGACTCAGCTGCAGGGTATTTTCGATGATTTGATTTACCCGTTGTGAATGGCGTTGAATGATGTCGGTCATTTTTCGGTCAGCGGCATCAAGCTGGTCCGATTCAGCCAGCAGTTGCGTCGCGTGGCTGATGGCGCCCAGAGGATTGCGTACCTCGTGTGCGATACTGGCCGTAAGTCGTCCCAACGAGGCAAGCTTTAACTGCTGCGCTTGCTGCGTCATCAGTCGGGTGTCTTCGAGAAAGATCAGCAGATCGCTGCTACCTTCCTGTTGCAGGTGTGAGAAATTGGCCTGCACCATGGGCCTGCCCGCGTCGGCTTGAAAGGGGGTGGACCGCACAGAGGGTGAAGCATGCCACTGTGCAATGCGTTGCTGTATGGCATCGGGTAAGCCGTCTGATTCGCTCAGCCCCAATAGCTCCTTGCCCGCCTGATTCATCAGTTTGATTTGCATATGTTCATCACACACTATAATGCCAGTGCGCATGCTCTGAATAATCTGGTGATTTAGCCTTTCCAGTTCAATAATACTTTGCCGCTGTTTGCTGGCGAGCAACTCTGACTGGCTGATACGCAACGAAAGGTTTTGCACGATGAAGGCGGCTGCGAAATAAATAGCGCCGGTGAGCCCCGTTTTGGCTAATGGACTCACGTGTTGATTAAGGTTGAGGATGCGCTCCAGTTCGAGCGTGATGGTGGCCAGGCTTGCCAGTGCTGCGAAGGCTAGACCAATGCGTCCACGCAGCATGATATTGCCCGCAGCGACGCTGATCACCAGAAGATTGCTCAGCCCCCCGGTAATGCCCGTTCCGGCGAAAAACAACAAGTGCAGCAGTAATATATCCACCGCAACAGAGAAGAAGACCTGCCGGGGTGTAACCTGCATAAAAAAACGGTAGAGCACCAAAAATGCGCCGTTCAGCAGCAGATAAAACATGGCGACATGTGTAAACAGCTCTGCGTGACGGAACAGGCGCAAGAAGCTTTCCTGCGATAAGGAAATACCGAATAGCAGAATGGCGATTACCAATCGGTACACGTTAAAGTAATTAAATAGCACGGGGGTTTGTGCGGGAGACTCCAAAAGTTGGCACCTGCCTGGAAAGTGAATCAAACCGGATATTAAAAAAGTATAAACAAGCTCTGCCAAAGTGGCAGATTAATTCGCCTGTCTAACATGACGCTTTGTAAGGAATGTGATCTCTATGCTGCGACGCGCTGTTTTGCTTGGCAAGGAGGCGAGCCGTGATTTTGTGCGTGATCTTAATCGGGCTTACTGGATACTGATAAAAATCATGGTGCCGGCTCTGCTGATCGTCAAGTTTTTGGAAGAGGCAGGGTTTACCTCCTGGCTGGGCGCTGTTCTGCAGCCGCTGATGCAAACAATAGGGCTTCCCGACGAGCTAGGTCTGGTTTGGGCAGCGGCGATGCTAACCAATATCTATACCGCTTTGGTAGTGTTCTACGAGTTGGGCGGGGATCAGACTTATACCGTCGCCGAAATGAGTTTATTGGGTACATTGATTCTGCTGTCTCATGCTCTGCCGGTGGAAGGCGCCGTCGCCCGCATGATGGGGGTGCCCTGGTGGTTAACCTTGCTGCTACGCGTGGCGGGCGCCTATTTACTGGCTTTTCTGGTGTATCAGATATATCGCCAGAGTGGCAGTGGTGAGGCCTTGGCGGAATTGCTTTGGAGGCCTGTCGCGCGCGATCCCGGCTGGTTGCCCTGGCTTGCTGAACAGGCCGAACTTCTGGTGAGTATTTACCTTATTCTGGCTGCCCTGATGTGTTTGCTGCGCAGCTTGCGCTGGTTGGGTATCGAGAGATTATTACAGGCGCTCTTACTGCCGATCACCCGATTATTACAGGTAGACCGTAATGCGGCTCAGGTGACCATTATTGGTTTATTGCTGGGCTTAAGTTTTGGTGCGGGCCTGTTGGTAGACGAATCCAGAAAAGGCCATATTGCCAAGCGTGACATGCGTGTGGTGGTTTGCTTCTTGGGTTTATGCCACAGTCTGATTGAAGATACGCTGCTGATCCTGCTGCTGGGATCGGAACTCTGGGTCATTCTGGGCATGCGCTTGCTGTTCGCCCTGGTGGTGATGGCTGTATTGGCACGCATTCTGTTTAGACGTTCTGCTGATACCCTTAGGTCGAGCGCTTGAGTAATGGAGCATCGCTTTGCCAAACAACCACTTGGTCGCGTCCACTGTTCTTGGCCCGATAGAGAGCCATATCCGCGTTGTGGACCAGTTCTTCGGCGCTGCTGATGTCGGCTTGTGAAAGACTGGATACACCAAAGCTGGAGGTGACCGAAAAACGATGTTGCTGGGACTGTAAGGGCAGATTGTGAATTTCTCTGCACAGGTCGCGGGCAATATGTGCCGCGTCGTCCAGTGGCGTGTCGGCTAGCAGTAGAATAAATTCCTCACCGCCATAGCGGGCAATCAGATCTCCTGGGCGGTTGAGACGGTTTTTGAGTATCAGGGAAACCTGCCGCAGGCACTCATCCCCGGCTTTGTGTCCATAGGTGTCGTTGATCACTTTAAAATGGTCGAGGTCGCAAAGTATCACCGACAGATCACGCTGGTGGCGTTGTGCGCGTTTAAACTCGATCTCCAGTCGGTTTTCGAAATGCCCGCGATTGTAGAGTGTGGTGAGTGCATCGGTGGTGGAGAGTACCTCCAGTCTGCTATTCGCGTTTTCCAGTTCGCGCATGGCTTTTTCGAGTGTTTTGGTGCGGTCGGCCACCTTCTGTTCCAATTCGATATTCGCGTTTTCTTTGGTCTTGAGCAGGGCCATTTGTGACTGCCGGGCATGTCGTTCATGTTCGAGTGAGGACTCCTGTGCCTGCAGGCGCAGTTCTTTTTCGCGATTAAAACGGTTGGCAAGGGCCAGCGAAAGTAAGGCGACAAGCATCATGACACCTATCTGTCCCGCGTTGTTGGTCCAGAAGTTGGATGGAATTACGCCAAACTTTTCGATAGTCAGTATGCCGATGCCGGCGAAGGCAGCCGTCCAAGCCAGGCAAAAATATTTGGCATAGTGATCGCCGCGCCACCACATCAGGTAACCATACCAAAGTGCCAGTCCACAGCTAAGGCCGGTCATAGTGCTGGTGAGCCTGATGGTGAGCGAATAGGGTAGTACAAAGGTGAGTACCAGCAAAATGGCTGCTGCCCATGCAATGCCCATCATTACCAGATAGCCAATAGGGCTATTCTTTTTAAGGTTGAGATATGAAACAACCAGCAGTGCCGTATTCAAACAGGTGAAGGCAATAAAAGTCGAAATACAGTAGCTGTTCCATCCCATCTGTTCCGGCCACAGGTAGGCAAAGCCATAGCCCTTGAGGCTTATCTGAAACATCAGATAGCCAAACACGAAACCCACGTAATAAAGGTGGCTGACATCACGTAAAAAGAAGTACAAAAACAGGTTGTAGATGACCATGATGCTAATAATGCCAATCCAGATACCCTGAATCATTTGCAGTTCGGCATTCGCCAGCGTAAAACGTTCTGGCGTCCAGACGTAGAGCGGCGCTTCCACAGAACCCGCCGCGGCCACCCGCATCACAAAGTGGTTATCGCCTGGCTCCAGCGTGAAGGGCATGACATAGTTATTGTGTTTAATCGGGCGCTGAGAGAAGGGGAATCGGTCGCCCAGATGGTACGTGTTCACCACGGATTCATTATTCAATTGAAACAAGCGTACATCGTCGAGAAAGGGGATAGGCAGTTCAAGCAGAATGTCACGTTGTTCGGTACTGGCATTGTCCAGTACAAAGTGGAACCAGAAGGCACTGTTGGTAAAGCCAAAGTTGGGAGACTCCCGGTCAATGGCTTGCCAGGTATGCAATGTCTGTCTGGCTTTTCCGATATCGAGTTGGTGTTCCGGATCCTCGACAAAGCGCATGCGGGCGCCAATTGCGACGGGAAAGGCTTGCGCCTTTTCAAGGGTGACACGGTGCTCGGTGTTGGCAAATGCCACTGATCCAAACAAGAATGCCTGTAGTGTGAGCCAGATGAGACTCAAAGAAAGTATCGTGGCTTTCAACGTGTTTTGCTTTCTCAATCCAAGATGTTGTTTTTATTGTAGTTCAAGCCAGGATTTTCACTGAGCGCTTTTGTGTTATAAGTCGTTACAGCCGCAGCCTGGTGTGGCTGCGTGGCCGTAACATCATGTAAAATCTAGCTCTTTAGCGTCACGCTCACAGGGCAATGATCAGAGCCCATGATATCGGTATGAATGTCAGCATCTGCGATGTTGTCTTGCAGAGCTGTGGAGGCCAGAAAGTAATCAATCCTCCAGCCCACGTTTTTGGCGCGTGCACCGGCACGATAGCTCCACCACGAATATTTCACTTCTTCGGGCTTTAAGGTACGAAAGGTATCAATCAGGTCGGCGGCCAGATAGTTATCAAGGCCATCGATCTCTTGCTGCATATAGCCGGCGCTTTTGTTGTAATTGGGCTTGGGGCGCGCCAGATCGATATCGCGATGGGCCACGTTCAAGTCGCCGCACACCAGGATCGGCTTTATCTCTTCCAGCGCTTTAATGTAGCTGAGAAAGTCCTTGTCCCATTGCTGGCGATAGTCGAGACGTTTTAGCTCGCTGCCAGAGTTTGGGGTGTATACGGTGACCAGAATAAAGTCTTCATACTCTGCCGCTATCACGCGGCCTTCCTGGTCGTGTTCCGGCATGTCCATGTCGTAGGTGACGCGGAGGGGGCGACGACGGGTGAGGATTGCAGTGCCGGAATAACCTTTTTTCTCTGCTGAGTTGCTATAAATCTCGAAGCCTTCCAAGCCGGCCAGTGCTTCGCGAACCTGGTCATCCTGGGCTTTGGTTTCCTGCAGACACAGCACGTCTGGTGCCAATTTTTCCAGAGAGGCCAGAAAGTCTTTTTTCATAACGGCGCGGATGCCGTTTACATTCCACGAGACGAGACGCACAACAACTCCTTACAGGAAAAATCAAAGGGCGGGAGTTTAACGCAATGCGCGTTGGTGCGTCATCCCGGGCGTGACATGCCCCCGGGATCTTGGCGTTCGATATATGGCAAGTTAATCCAGCAATGCTTCATGCTGATCAGGACGCAGGCGGGGACCATACTGGCTGACCACGCGGGCTGCAGCACGATTGGCGAGCTTGGCGGCTTGTTCGTAGGTCTGGCCTTTTACCAGGCTGGAGAGAAAGGCTCCAGCAAACATGTCGCCCGCGCCGTTGGTGTCGATGGCTTTCACCGTCTCGCCTTCAACCTTGCTCATGGTGCTGCCATCAAAAACCAGAGCGCCTTCCTTGCCGAGCGTAATGGCGAAGGTGCGCGCGTGGTTTTTCAATGCTTCGGCGGCATCTTCAATGGTGGAGGTCTTGGTCCAGCCCAAAGCTTCATCGCGATTACAGAATAGTAAATCTACGCCCTTGCCGATCATCATGCCCAAGCCTTCGGCGAAAAATTCAACCATGCCCGGATCCGAAAGCGATAGCGCTGTTTTAACGCCGTTTGCTTCGGCGATTTGGCGTGCTTTGATCGCGGCCGCGCGGCCACTGTCTGACGTCACCAGATAGCCTTCGATGTACAGATATTCAGAGGCTTCAATCGCCGCCGGATCAAGATCGTCTTCGCTGAGTGTAGCGCTGATCCCCAAGTAGGTATTCATGGTGCGTTCGGCATCGGGGGTGATCATCACCAGGCACTTTCCGGTGGTGCCCGCTGGTAAATCCTCTGCACGAGTGGTGACACCTGCAGCCTGCGTGTCGTGATGAAAGAAACGGCCATTGTCATCGTTAGCGACCTTGCAGGAATAGAATGTTTTTGCACCCAAGTAGCTGGCAGCAATAATCGTATTACAGGCAGAACCGCCACTGGCGCGTTTGCTGCCCACCTGATGGTCAGCCATCAGCTGCAGGATTTCCTCTTGTCGTTGTTCGTCTACCAGTGTCATCAGGCCTTTTTCGATTCCGGCCTGTTGCAGAAAATCGTCACTGACTTCAATTTCGGTGTCCACCAGTGCGGCGCCCAAACCATAGATCTGATATTTCTGCATGCTTTTTTGTATCCTTTTTATGGGGTGATAGTGGGTGTAGATTATAACCGTCTGTTTTTTGCTTCGGCAAAATCGTGTCACATCATTACATAAGGGAATGGTCATGTCTTTATTTCGATCCGGTCTGGATATTAGCCGTTCTGCCTGGGCCGCCAGTACCTCCATGGTCTTTGAGCCTCAGCGGGACCCTCATAGAAGTAAAAAGACCGAATGGGTTGTGCGTCTGGCACGGCACCTCCTCTCGGAGGCGCTGGATCAGAATGACGACTGGCTGCGTGAGCGTCAAAACCTGTTTTCCCTGCCAGGTCCGGCGTTGCGTCGGGTGACGTTCAAACGCCAAGTGTTGGGGCAGGTGCCGTGTTTATCCTGCGAGCCTCGCGGGGGGGCAGCCCCCGGCAGGCCTTCCATTCTGTACTTTCATGGCGGAGGTTACGTAGTGGGCTCGACGACCGCCTATCGCTACACGCAAGCCTTATTGGCTTCGCTGTGTGCTTGTCGCGTCGTCGTTGTGGATTATCGGCGAAGTCCGGAACATCCGATTCCGGCGCCTCAGGAAGATTGTTTGCGAGCGGCGCGGGCGTGTATGCAAGAGCCTGGCGATTGGATATGGATGGGGGATTCGGCGGGGGGCGCTTTGGTCTTGGCCGTATTGGCGGCCTGCAATGCAAGCGAGAAGGAAACATTAGCCGGCATGATTCTGCTGTCACCCTGGGTGGCTCCCGGTGATAAGGATCACTTACTGGGCGATGGCGACGGGGATGACTTTGTCTCCGTTGCTTTGCTGCAACGTTGGGCAAAGACGGCGGATCCGGATAAAAACTTGCGTCAGCATCTCAATTTTCTCGACCAGTCCGTGCCGGTGAGTGGTCTACCAGTGCTGGTGCAGTCCGGCAAACGCGAATTAATGCAGCCGCAAATAGCGCAACTTGTTGAGTTGTTGCGTAAGCAGGGTGGGGAGGTGACTTGGCAGGAATATCCGGGGCAGTTTCATGTCTTTCAAACACTGGCGCCACTGGTGACAGAAGCCAAATCAGCGTTGCAGGATGTCAGCGAGTGGGTGCGGGAGCATTGCAGCAAATAAATGCGAGTAAAAGAGAGTGAGGTTTTCTTTATGTTCCATTATGGCGCGCGATACTTGGCCTTGCTTTAAATCAGGTCAAAAAGTATGCACCGTGATGGCGCTGTAAATGCGCAGACG
Source organism: Oleiphilaceae bacterium (assembly GCA_041589495.1). GTDB lineage: Bacteria > Pseudomonadota > Gammaproteobacteria > Pseudomonadales > Oleiphilaceae > PZPK01. The sequence goes on from JBFHVM010000003.1 coordinate 28,712, forward strand.
TTGTGTGTTGGGTGCATCAAATCTGTGCCTTGTATTTGGGTATTTGTTTAAGTGTCTGAAAAATAAGAAATAAAAATGTTGGCACATTTGCTGCTCTGTTGACTTCAAACATTCGACAGTCAACAAGAGGAAGTACCATGCCTTTTTCACGATTCTACCAACGCGCCTTTAAAGCGCTGCTCGCACTGAGCATTCTGGTCGCGCCGACCACGTGGGCCGAGAAACTCGGTTACCCCGAAAAAGAAGAACTCACCTTCGGTTTTATTAAGCTGACCGACATGGCGCCCATCGCCATTGCCTACGAAAACGGCTACTTCGAAGACGAAGGTCTTTATGTCACCATCGAAGCGCAGGCCAACTGGAAGGTTTTGCTCGACGGTGTGATTGACGGTCGTCTGGACGGTGCACACATGCTGGCTGGTCAGCCCCTGGCAGCCACGATGGGGTTTGGTACCAAGGCGCACATCATTACGCCTTTCTCCATGGACCTGAATGGTAACGGTATTACCGTTTCCAACACGATCTGGGAGGAAATGAAGCCCAATATTCCCAAGATGGACGATGGCCGCCCCGTTCACCCCATCAAGGCTGATTACCTTAAGCCGGTGGTAGACAAGTATCGCGCCAACGGTAAGCCTTTCAACATGGGGATGGTGTTCCCGGTTTCGACACACAACTACGAGCTGCGTTACTGGCTGGCGGCCGGTGGTATTCACCCCGGTTATTACGCACCGCACAAAGGTGATACATCCGGTCAGATCGACGCGGAAGCCCTGCTTTCTGTTACGCCTCCACCACAAATGCCTGCGACCCTCGAAGCCGGCACTATCTATGGTTACTGCGTAGGTGAGCCCTGGAACCAGCAGGCCGTATTTAAAGGTATTGGTGTACCTGTCATCACAGACTACGAGATCTGGAAAGACAACCCCGAGAAAGTATTCGGCATCACCAAAGAGTTCGCCGAGAAGTATCCCAACACAACCGTGCGCGTAGTACGTGCCCTGATTCGTGCGGCCATGTGGCTCGATGCGAACGACAACGCTAACCGCCCTGCTGCCGTGAAAATCCTGTCGCAAAGCAACTACGTTGGTGCTGACTATGACGTAATTGCTAACAGCATGACCGGTACCTTTGAGTATGAGAAAGGCGACAAGCGTCCAGTGCCTGACTTCAACGTGTTCTTCCGTTACAACGCGACTTACCCCTTCTACTCCGATGCCATCTGGTACCTCACTCAAATGCGTCGCTGGGGTCAGATCTCCGAAGATAAGTCTGACCAGTGGTACCACGACATGGCCGCTTCGGTTTACCGCCCTGATATCTACGCCAAAGCTGCGCAGTCGCTGATCAAAGAGAAGCTGGCCGACGCCAAAGACTTCCCTGATTTCGCCAGCGAAGATGGCTACAAAGACCCACAAAGCGAGTTCATCGACGGTGTGGTCTACGACGGTCGCAAGCCCAACGCCTATATCGATTCTTTCAAGATCGGTCTGAAAAACGGGCAAAAACTGTAAACACGTAAGTAGGTAGTTTGGCGCCCCAAATCGCATACATTGGGGTGCCATCACTCATTCAATGGGGAGTATGAATATGTCAACGACGACATCCATGAAAGAACAGGCTGAGCCCC
>JBFHVM010000004.1:0-27934 GCA_041589495.1 Oleiphilaceae bacterium
ACAGCAGGAAGTCGCAGACCCGCTTGCTTATATCGAGCACTTTCAGCAGTCTTTCAAGGTACCCGACTTACCGGACCTGCCGCGCTTCAACGGAGGTCTGGTGGGCTACTTTGGTTACGACACCATTCGCTATGTGGAGCCGCGCCTGAAAGACTCCTGCCCGGAAGATCCGCTACAAACCCCGGATATTCTGTTGATGGTGTCAGATCGCCTGGTGGTCTTCGATAACCTGAGCGGCAAACTGCTGTTGATTCACCATGCTGATCCCTCGCAGGAAGATGCCTATCAATTGGCACAAACCCTGTTGGATGTGCTGGTGCACCGCCTGCGCCAACCGATCACCTTGCGCGAGAGCACCGGTAGTGATCAGCAAATAAGCGAAAGCGACTTCGTTTCCGGCTTCTCGCAGGAAGGTTTTGAAAGCGCCGTGGATCGCATTAAGGAATACATTCTGGCCGGTGACGTGATGCAAACCGTTCTCGCCCAGCGCATGTCGATTCCCTTTGCGGCCGAGCCCTTGGATTTATACCGCGCACTGCGTTGTCTGAATCCTTCGCCCTATATGTACTTTCTGAATCTGGGCGACTTTCATATTGTAGGTTCTTCCCCCGAGATTCTGGCCCGTGTGGAACACGGCGAAGTAACCGTGCGTCCTATCGCCGGTACGCGTAAACGTGGCCATGACGAAGCCGAAGATATCGCGCTGGAAGAAGATCTGCTGGCCGATCCCAAAGAATTGGCGGAGCATCTTATGCTGATCGATCTGGGCCGCAACGATGCCGGTCGTGTCAGCGAAATCGGCAGCGTGAAACTGACCGACAAGATGGTCATCGAGCGATATTCACACGTGATGCACATTGTCTCCAATGTGGTGGGCAAGCTCAAAGAAGGCTGTTCGGCCATTGATGTGCTGCGTGCGACCTTTCCTGCCGGTACATTGAGCGGCGCCCCCAAGATACGCGCCATGGAAATTATCGACGAACTGGAGCCGGTGAAGCGTGGTGTGTATGGCGGCGCCGTGGGTTATTTAAGCTGGAACGGCAATATGGATACCGCTATCGCTATTCGCACGGCGGTAATACAGAACGAAACCCTGCATATTCAGGCCGGGGCTGGTGTCGTGGCCGACTCCGTGCCGCGCAACGAGTGGGACGAAACCATGAACAAAGGCCGCGCCGTGTTTCGCGCTGTCGCCATGGCCTGTCGGGGCCTCGACAATCAGGAGGAGCAATAGATGCTGTTAATGATCGATAACTATGACTCCTTCACCTATAACGTGGTGCAATATTTAGGCGAGCTGGGTGCCGAAGTAAAAGTGGTACGCAATGACGAGATCAGCATCGACGATATTGAAGCACTGGCGCCCGAAAAAATCGTGATCTCGCCCGGCCCCTGCACGCCCAACGAGGCAGGTATTTCACTGGCCACCATCGAGCGCTACAAGGGCAAACTGCCGATTCTGGGCATTTGTCTGGGTCACCAGAGCATTGGCCAGGCCTTCGGCGGCAAAATTGTCCGTGCCGGGCAGGTGATGCATGGCAAAACCTCCGAGGTATTTCATTGCAATGCAGGCGTCTTCAAAGGGCTCAACAATCCCTTCACCGCAACGCGCTACCACTCGCTGGTAATTGATCAGCACAGCCTGCCGGATTGCCTGGAAATTACCGCCTGGACCGAAACGCCCGATGGTAATATGGAAGAAATCATGGGTGTACGCCATAAAGAGCTCGAGATAGAAGGCGTGCAATTTCACCCGGAGTCGATCCTGACCGAGCATGGTCACGATCTGCTGAAAAACTTTTTAGACCGCTAAGGCCCAAGCCACAACGATAAGACCAAGCACAGAGGGTTTCTCATGGATATGCAAAGCGCCATTGCCAAAACCGTTGATCGCATTGATCTGACGACCGACGAAATGCAGGAAGTCATGCGATTGATCATGACCGGCCGCGCCACCGAAGCACAAATCGGCGGTTTTCTGGTCGCCCTGCGCATGAAAGGCGAAAGCATCGATGAGATTACCGGCGCCGCGCAGGTGATGCGCGATCTCTCGCAAAAGGTCATTGTAGGTGGTGATCACCTGGTGGATACCTGCGGTACCGGCGGCGATGGTGCCAACCTGTTCAACGTATCTACCGCCAGCGCGTTTGTGGTGGCCGCTGCGGGCGGCCAGGTGGCCAAGCACGGCAACCGCAGCGTATCGAGCAGCACCGGTAGCGCCGATGTACTCGAAGCGGCCGGAGTCAATCTCGCCCTCAATGCCGATCAGGTGGCGCGCTGCATTACGGAACTGGGTGTCGGTTTCATGTTTGCCCCCGCCCATCACGGCGCCATGAAATATGCCATTGGCCCGCGTAAGGAGATGGCCATTCGCACCGTTTTCAATATGCTGGGCCCCATGACCAATCCCGCCGGTGTGCGTCGTCAGATCATCGGCGTGTTCAGCAAAGCCCTGTGCAAGCCCATGGCCGAAGTACTCAAGCGTCTGGGCAGTGAGCACGTGATGGTGGTGCACGCCGACGATGGCCTGGATGAAATCAGTCTGGCCACCAGCACCCATGTCGCTGAACTCAAGAACGGCGAAGTGAACGAGTACAGCATCAAGCCGGAAGACTTTGGTTTGCAGAGTCAGAGCCTGATGGGCTTGAGCGTGGACGATGCCCAGCATAGCTTGCAACTAATCAAGAATGCACTGGGTAAAGGGCAGGAAGAAGCTGACCGCAAAGCCCGCGATATTATTACCCTGAATGCCGGCGCCGCCATTTATGTAGCCGGGCTAGCCGACTCGCTGGCTGCGGGTATGGACATGGCCGCCGATGCCATTGGTAGCGGTCTGGCCCTGGCCAAACTGTCGGAACTGGCCAGTTTTTCACAAGTTTTCGCCGACTAAAGCCGTATTTAAACAGGAGCGCGCGCCATGCCAGTCAATCCCGATACCCCCACCATCTTACGCCGTATTGTGACGCGCAAGTGGGAAGAGATTGCAGAGGCGAAAAGCCGTATCGCAGAGGCTGAACTGAAAGCCCGCGCCCTCGATATGGCTCCGGCGCGTGGTTTTGTCGCCTCGATTGAGGCCAAACTGGCCGCACAACAACCTGCCGTCATCGCTGAAATCAAAAAAGCCTCGCCCAGTAAGGGTGTGATACGCGAAGACTTCGAACCCGCCGCCATTGCCGCGAGCTACGAAGAAGCCGGTGCGGCCTGCTTATCGGTGCTGACCGATCGCGACTTCTTTCAGGGTCACGAAGATTATTTGCATCAGGCCCGCGCTGCCGCAAGCCTTCCCGTGATCCGTAAGGACTTTATGGTTGCGCCGTATCATATCTATGAAAGCCGGGCGATGGACGCCGATTGCATTCTGCTGATCGCCGCCTGTCTGACCAAAGATCAGCTGCAAGAACTGGCCGGAGTGGCGGGTGAGTGTGGTCTGGACGTGCTGGTCGAAGTGCACAATGCTACCGAACTCGACATGGCGCTCACGCTCGACACCCGTTTGGTGGGCATTAATAACCGCGATTTGCATAGCTTTGAAGTCAGTCTGGACACCACCTATGGCTTACTCGATAAAATCCCTGACGATAAAGTGGTAGTGACCGAGAGCGGCATACTCAACCGAGCTGACGTGGATGCCATGCGCGCGAAAGACGTGCATGCCTTTCTGGTGGGTGAGGCCTTTATGCGCCAACCCGAGCCGGGTGTGGCGCTGAAGGATTTATTCTTTTAGAGACAGTCGAACTGGGACTGACGGTCGAAAGACACCGAAATCATGTCGTAGCCTTCATGGCTCAGACGACGCAACAAGGGCTCATCATTGAGCACTCGAGAGCAGATGGCGTGCACCTGCTGTTGTAGCCTATCTTCCTGCGCTGTCGCAAAGTCCATCACCAAATAGCTCATGGGGCCATACTGGTCGGCATGCACATGATCAACGCGCTCGTACTGAAGATATTCCACGCTGGCTGCTGGCTCAAAATGTGCTTCCAGGACCGCTCCCAGCTCATCTGCTTCGCCCACAGTGGCGATGAACAGAAAACTGCCAATAAAACCAAGCTGCTGTAGGCATTTTTTCACGCTGCGTCTCCTCAATATACTCACACGGTTTAGTGTAGAGCGACCAGCGCTTCACGCCGAGCCCCAGAACCCGGTTTTTACCCTTGTTTACAGATTCATCTGCAAGAACAAATGCGTTATGCTGCAGGCTGCAGAGTTCAATAAGACCAACAAGCTGTGAAACAAAGCTGTCGTTATCACCCAGTCATTTCAGCGCAAGCGCGATGCAAGCGCTGCGAGACCTGCTATTGCAATGCCTGCCTCGCCGCTTCGGTCACAGCTGCGGGAAAGATGAAATGCATGCACTGCGGCGGTGACCTTGTCCCCAGCACAAATGATTCACCTCGTGGTTCGGCACCCAACTTACGCTGCGTCGTAGTCGCCGTATGCGAATCTCCTTTACGCATTGCCATGCTTGCCAGTGCCTTGCTCTCACTTACGTTCAGCTACGCACCTCAATCACCAGACGGGCTCGAACAGGTGTTGGCTTTATTGTCGATTAGTGGCCTATGCGCCATTGCGCTGGCTTACCACGCCATTCCCAAAGCACCGCGCAACTCACCCATTATTACGCTGTCTGTACTTACCTCATTGACTACTGCCTTGCCTTGGTTGGCAGGCCAGGCGGGTGGTCCCTGGCTCATGACGGGCTTGATGTTATTCTTGGCACCTATATTCAGTCTGGCGGCACTGGCTCTACTGACCGGAGGCGACCCGGATAGCAAAAGCAAACTTGCCCGCTTACCCTCTCTGTTGGCAGCAATGAAAGATGCGTCATTGATGGTACTGGTCACCGGCAGCGCGGTTCTTACGGGCTGGACGCTATTGGTGGATTTCAGCTCGGTCAGTCTGCCGATGCGTCATGCTATTTTAGTGAACAGCATCCTGCTCGCCCTTATTCTGCTTGGTTTTGGTGCCTGGCTAAAGCTACAGCTTGACTACCACGGACTACTCAATGGTCCACAAAGGGAAAAGGACAAAGACACGCTGCCCCCCCCGGTTGTCTCTGCAGAGCAGATTCTCAACGCACAGATCGATATATTGCTCAAGGAAGGCCAATTTGAGCAGGCCTGCGAACGTCTGCAAGACGAAGTAAAGCGCAATAGACAGCCTCTTCGTGTCGATGCTATGTATCGGCTCATGCTTGCTCTTGGCGACAACGAAGGCTTATTGCAGCACTCGCATCTGTTTTTGCGCCTGCTTTGCCAGCGCGGCGACAACGATCAGGCCCTAACGCTGCTGGCACAGCTCCGTCACAAAGACCCCAAATTCAAAGTGTTTGATGCCCAATTATGCCTGCAGCTGGCGCAGATATGCCGCCATCTAAAACAGCATAAGCAATTGCTGTGGTTGACCGCCGAGGCGCACTTGCGCTTCGAAGAAGAAAACGCGGTCGCAGAGCTGTACCTGCTGACTGCAAAAACACTGCTCGAAGCATTTAATGAAGCCGCCAAGGCACGCGCCTATCTGCAACACATACAACAACATTTTGCAGATCATATTTGCGCCAAACAGGCAGGCATTCTACTTAATCACATCACAACACAAGCCCGCGGCTGATAAACATCCCGAAAGCCGTGCGCGCCATGGTGCAAAAAAGGTAAAGTTTTGCTAGCTTAAACCTGCTTAACAATAATAAGGAAATTGCTTATGAAACCTGGCAAGTTTTTCTCATCGCTTCTCATTGCGATGTCCCTCGTACTCGCAAGTGTGTCGGTTCAGGCCGAGAAAGTATATCGCCTCAAGCTGGCTGAAACCTGGGGGCCCAACTTCCCCATTTTTGGTGACGCCTCCAAAAATATGGCAAAAATGGCGGAACAGATGTCCAATGGCCGCCTCAAAATCGTTATTCATTCTTCCAACAAGCATAAAAGCCCGTTCGGCATTTTCGACATGGTCAAATCCGGCCAGTATGACATGGGTCACTCTGCATCGTACTACTGGAAAGGCAAAGTACCGGCCACCATGTATTTCACCACGATGCCCTTTGGCATGATCGCGCCCGAGCAATATGCCTGGTTTTACTATGGCGGTGGCATGGAGTTAATGAATGAGTTGTATGCCGACCACAACCTCCTGTCATTCCCCGGAGGCAACACCGCCAATCAGATGGGCGGCTGGTTCCAGAAAGAAATTAACTCGGTAGACGATTTGCAGGGTCTGAAAATGCGCATTCCCGGGTTTGCAGGTGAAGTGCTGGCCAAACTGGGCGCCAAACCTACCAACATCCCTCCCGGAGAGCTGTACACGGCTCTGGAGCGCGGCACCATCGATGCGCTGGAATGGGTAGGTCCTTCCCTCGACCTCCGCATGGGCTTTCACAAAATTGCGCCATACTACTACACAGGCTGGCATGAGCCCGGTGCCGAACTGCAGTTTCTGGTCAACAAGAAAACATTTGAGCGCCTGCCTGCCGACCTGCAGGAAATCCTGAAAGTGGCCATGAAAGCCGCCGCTTACGACATGTACGCGCACTCCATGCATGAAAGTGGCGAGAACTGGGCAACCATGAAGTCGGAATATCCGAACATCAAGGTAAAAACCTTCCCGGATTCGGTCATGAAAGCCATCCGTGAAGCCAATGATGCTCTGCTCAAGGAGAGTGCGGCGAATGACCCCTTCGCCGCCAAGGTGCTGGCCTCACAGCAGGACTACATGAATAAAATCCGAACCTGGACCATGATGTCTGAAAAGGCCTATCTCGATAGTACCAGCAACTAAATCACGAGGTTTCAGCCGGCACATGCCGGCTGAATTGTTTTATCGCCATGCCCATTATTCTGTTTATCGATCGCTGTTGTCGTCAGATTACGCTGGCTTGCGGCTGGCTGGCCTGTCTGGCGATGATACTGCTGCTGCTTAATGTGTTTTACGACGTGATTATGCGCTATGCCTTCAACGATGTGTCGATTGGCATGCAGGAACTGGAATGGCATCTGTTTGCCGTGGTTTTTCTGCTCGGCACGCCCTACGCCATGCAAAAAGACGGGCATGTGCGCGTTGATATCCTATATGACAACTGGTCAGATCTCAGCAAAGCCTGGGTCAATCTGATTGGAGCGCTGGTCTTTGTGATGCCGTTTATCGTTTTGGTCAGCTGGTACGGCTACGATTTCGCCAAGGAATCCTACGAGCTTGGCGAAGGCAGTGGCGATCCCGGTGGCCTGCCACATCGCTGGATTATTAAATCCTCCATTCCCATTTCTTTTGCCCTGATGGGGCTGGCCGGACTCGGTATGATCACGCAGGCCCTGCGAGTGCTGGTGGGTGGAGAAAGTTACCCCAAAGAAGCGAGAGAACACCTGTCATGATTGGCATAGTGATGTTTGTCGTTGCCCTGCTCATGCTGATGCTCGGCTTTCCTGTCGCCTTTACCTTTGCCGGTGTGGCGCTGGTGTTCGGTGTGTGGGCCGAAGGCATGGAATTGTTTGCGTTTATGCCCTATCGCATACAGTCGATCATGGAAAACACCATACTCATGGCCATTCCCCTGTTTATTTTTATGGGCGTGGTGCTGCAGAAAACCAAACTCGCTGAGCAGCTACTCGAGTCCATGGCCCAGTTGTTTGGACGGGTAAGCGGAGGAATTGCCATCAGCACCATACTGGTGGGTGCCCTGCTGGCAGCATCGACGGGGGTTGTGGGTGCCAGTGTGGTTGCCATGGGCCTGATCTCCTTACCTTGTATGCTCAAGTACAATTACGATAAGCAGCTGGCCTGCGGCACCATATGCGCCAGCGGCACCCTGGGACAAATCATTCCCCCATCGATTATTCTGATTATTCTGGGTGATGTACTGGGCTTGCCAGTGGGCGATTTGTTCAAGGCCGCTATGGCTCCTGGCTTATTATTAATTGGTCTTTATGTAGGCTACATCCTCTGGGTCACCATTCGAGACCCCGAAAAAGCCCCGCCCATGCCGCCCACCGATGACAACACTGCGGTGATGATCCGCAAAGCGCTCGTCGCGATTATCCCTCCCCTGGCGCTGATCTGCGTCGTCCTGGGATCAATATTTGCTGGCATCGCCACACCTACCGAAAGTTCTGCACTGGGAGGCGTGGGCGCGCTGATTCTTGCCATGGCCTACAAGCAATTCAATTTTAAAATGGTTTGGGATAGTGCGCGCGAAACGGTAGTGGTGACTGCAATGGTATTTGCCATTTTGCTAGGTGCGACGGCGTTCTCCATGAGCTTCAGCTATACGGGAGGCGACTATCTGTTAGAGGAATGGCTGCTGCAACTCCCCGGTGAAAAGTGGGGCTTTTTGATTCTCACCATGCTGGTGATTCTCATACTGGGCTTTTTTATCGATTTCGTCGAAATTTCCTTCATTATTGTGCCGGTATTGGCCCCGGTCGCCGAGGCGCTGGGCATCAGTATGGTCTGGTTCGCTATACTCATTGCCATGAACCTGCAAACCAGCTTTTTAACGCCGCCCTTTGGTTTTAGCCTGTTTTATCTCAAGGGCGTGGCACCACCCGATGTACGCACAGCAGATATTTATCGTGGGGTGATGCCCTTTATCGCCCTGCAAATGGCGGTTGTGCTCGCCCTGCTCATTAAACCCGAATGGTTTGGCCTCGCATGAAAAAACGATTTTGCCCACACTGCGGGCAAGCTACCGTCGTCAAACAGATTCACGAACATCAACGCCAACTATGCAGTGATGAGCGCTGCGGGTTTATCGACTGGAATAATCCAACGCCTGTCGTAGCGGCCATTATTCGCTATGATAAACAGGTACTGCTGGTGCACAACGTAGCTTGGCCTCCCAAAATGCTTGGCCTTGTCAGTGGTTTTCTCGAAGCCAATGAACACCCCGATGAGGCCATAAAGCGCGAAATCAGTGAAGAAACCGCACTGAAAACCAACCAGCTCGAGTTTTTGGGGCATTACCCTTTTCCTCAACATAATCAGATACTTTTCGTCTATCATGCCGAATGCCAGGGGAGCATTGAGCTGAATGAAGAACTGGATCGCTACAAGCTTCTCGATATCAATCAGCTACAGCCCTGGGAGTTTGGTACCGGACCTGCGGTACGGGATTGGTTGCAGCAGCACCGAGAATACTCAGCAAGCTCACAGGGTTTATCTATACTAGAAAGACGCACACGCCAGTAACGCATCATGTCCGAACAAAGAACATCACCGTTAAAGAGCAGCATCCCGGTCTTTCAAACCATATTCAGCTTATTGATTTTCTTTACGCTGATCTCTGGCTATTTCATTGACCGCATTAACGCCAAACGTTTAATTGAAGCCGAGCAGCAACAGGTTCGCGCACAATTGGAAGTGCTGCGCAGCGACATCGAAGGCGCACTCATTGCCAATATTCAGACGGTTCGGGGTCTGATTGCGCTGATTGCCGATCAACCCGATATTCAGCAGCGCGATTTCGAACGCCTGGTTGCTCCGTTGATTGATCAAAACACCCAGATCCGCAACATCGGTGCCGCACCGAATATGATTGTTAGCATGGTGCATCCCCTACAAGGCAACGAACAGGCCATTGGTCTTAACTACCTCTCGCACCCCAAACAGCGTGGGCAAGCGATACTGGCCAGAGACAAGCGCGAACTTGTTTTGGCCGGGCCACTCACACTGGTGCAGGGTGGTACGGGGCTAATTGGGCGCTTTCCCATCTATCTGGATTCTGACGCTGAACAAAGCGAGCGCTTTTGGGGACTAATTTCTGTAGTGATTGATGTCGATGCGCTGTATCGCCATGTCGGTCTGACCTCGTTTCAGGAACACCTGCAGCTGGGTTTGCGCAAAATTGATCAACATGGCGCGCGCTCCGAACCGTTTTTTGGCGAGGCCTCCATTTACGAGCAAACCCACGTTGCCTTGCCGGTGAACATACCCGGCGCACGTTGGGAAATCGCCGCCCTACCCAAACAGGGATGGCAGGTATCCACGATGGCGCAATGGTGGCCGCGCATCGGGGCTGGCATTATCGTATTACTTTTGCTGGCGATGGTAATTTACCTCTCCAGAGTCGGCCGGCAGCAAATGGAAATTGCTCAACGCCTGCAACATAGCCGCGATCAAATTGCCGCCTTGCTGGCCCATATTCCAGGTGTTTCCTATCAGGCTGCAGGCCAGGCGAAGCGCGACTTTGAATTTCTCAGCCCGCAAATCTCTGCGCTCACCGGTTATGAAGCCAGCGAATTTATTCAGGGTAGTCAGAGTTGGGACAAGCTTATCCATGAGGATGATCGCAACAAGGTGCACGAAGCGCTCACTCTGGCACATTTACACGATCAGTCCTGGAATATCAGCTACCGCATTCGCAGCAAACACGGCAACGAGTATTGGATTCTGGACCGGGGGCAGGGCATCCGGGGTGGACAGGGTCGGGATCGGCTCATGTATGGTTTCCTTCAGGACATCAGTGAGCAAAGGGCCCTGGAACAAGAACAACGCGAAGTTGCCCATCACCATCGCGTGCTCTCGGAGCTAATGATCGATCCGGTCATTCTCGGCGACGATTACCACCGATCCATGCAGCACGTTGCCCTGCGCGTGAGCCAAACGCTTAAGGTCTCGCGAGCCAGCATCTGGTTACTAACCAAAGGCGGTAAAAGCCTCGAATGTCGTGTGCTGTTCGACGCGCGTAAGAAACAATACGACAGCGGGCTTGTACTGCACCAACACCAGTATCCGGATTATTTCAATACAGTGGTGAAACAAGGCTATCTCATGGCCGATGACGCCCTGAATAATCCCGCCACCATGGCCTTTGCCGACAATTATCTGCAGCCGCTCGGCATCACGGCCATACTGGATGCAGCGATTCAGGGCGATGGTGAATTATGCGGCGTCATCTGTGCCGAGCACACCAGTGGTGGGCCAAGGCATTGGTCCACCAGCGAACTGTCTTTCCTGATGTCCGTCGCAACCTTACTGGCAAGTCTGCTCAGCCGCGAGCAGCAGCGCAAAACCGAAGTTAGTCTGCGGCAGGCCAAAATTGAAGCAGAGCGTGCAGCCCAGGCCAAAGGCGAATTTCTCGCCACCATGAGTCACGAAATTCGCACGCCGATGAACGGTGTTCTGGGTATGATTAACCTGCTCAAGGCGCAGGTGAGCGATGAGCAGCACCAGTACTATCTTGATATCGCCAAAAACAGTGCCGACTCTCTACTGGGCATTATTGACGACATTCTCGACTACACCAAGATCGAAGAAGGCAAGTTACAACTCGATGCCATCCACTTCGATCTGGAGCAATTCTTTTATCAGCAGTTACACCCTCAACTATTGCGCGCCGAAGAAAAGCATCTCACCGTAAAACTCGATACGAGTGGTGTTCTGCACGCGCAAGTGAAGGGTGACCCCCTGCGTTTGGGGCAAATAGTGACCAACCTGGTCTCCAATGCGATTAAATTTACCGACGCAGGTGAAGTCAAAGTACAGGTATGGACTGAACAAAAAAGTCCGAGGCAATGCCTACTGTTTTGCGCGATCAGCGATACCGGCATCGGCATGACACAGGAACAGCAAAGTCGGTTGTTCCAAGCCTTCAGTCAAGCGGACGCTTCCACCACGCGACGTTTTGGTGGCACCGGACTGGGCCTCGCGATTGTGCAGCGACTGTGTAAACTCATGCAGGGGCAAATTGGCTTGACCAGCAGCCCTAATCAGGGTTCGCGTTTTCACTTCTCCCTGCCCCTCGCTATTGACCCGCAAGCGGCCCAGCCTGCGCCTGTTACGCAACTCTCCCGTGTCATTCTAGTTGCTCTGGATCCTTGGCGGAAGGAACTCATTCAGCGCATTCTGGAGCGAGAACATCTCACCACACAAAGCATTGGGGAGTTGGAAGAACTCTCCCCCCCCTCTTCGGATCAGGCGCTGATTATTAGTGCCGATACACTTTTGCAAAACAGCAAGCTTGCCGAGCGGCTCGAGGCCATGCAAGTAACGACACTGATATTGTGCACACTCAAGGAACGAGACCTCATCGCCTCTACCTATGCCAAGGCGCACTTTGCATTGTTGGATAGCCCCTTTACCGCCTCGCAATTACTTCACCGATTACAGGACAAACACAATCAGGCGCCCACGCAAGCAAACGCCACCGCCAAAAAACCGAAGGAGCACAGCGCTTTGCGCGGCTATCGTGTACTGATTGTCGAAGATAACGCCACCAATCAACTTGTAGCACGCACCTTGCTTGAAGAATTTGGCTTAGAATGCCGTATCGCTAAACATGGAGAGATAGCCATTCGCATGCTCTCCAATGCTGCCCCGGGTGACTTCGATCTGATTCTGATGGACTGCCAAATGCCGGTGATGGATGGTTATGAAACCACACGCCTCATACGAGCGGGCAAGGTTCAAAATTGCTCACCGGCGATTCCCATTGTGGCTCTGACCGCAAACGCCCTCGAAGGCGATCAGCAGAAGTGTCTGGATGCGGGTATGAACGACTATCTGAGCAAACCCCTCGATCCCGAGCAGTTGCAAACGACACTCAGCAAATGGTTGCATGCCCGAGAACTGAGCAGTTAATGATCAAATTTGGTCGATAGAATAATCGCCGACTGGGTTTTTTCGACTCCGGCAAGCTCACCAATACTGTCCAGTACTTCGTCTACCTCTTGGGTGGACGAAGCTTTGACCATGGCCATCAAGTCGAAATTGCCACTTACAGAATGCAAACTTCTGATCTGGGGCATTTTTTCCAGTGCCTGCACCACCGCTGTGGTCGCCTGTGGCGCAACCACGATCATCACTTGCGCCGTAATCAAGCCCGCTTCGTACGCCGCGTCCAGCTGAACAGTGAAGGCTTTTATGACACCGTCCCGCTGCAGACGGCGTATGCGCTCGTGCACGGCCGTACGTGACAAGTTGAGCGCACGGGCGAGCGAAGTCACGGGTTCCCGTGCATTGCGTCGCAAACGCTGAAGCAGCTGCTGATTTTTCAGATCCATCCCGGCTCTCCCTACTGTGAACGACAAAATATCACCAAACCATGCAATATGACTAAAGTATAGGCAAAAAGCGTCATAACGACTCTGCCAACCTGCAGCCACTGGTACTAGGATGGATTAAACCAAGCAAGGTGGAGATGAGTATGCGACATATTGCCCTGTTCGGCGCGGGAAAAATCGGTGGCATGATTGCCGAGCTACTCTATCGCAGTAAGGACTATCAAATTACTATTCTCGACCAGAACCAGCAGTCATTGAATACGCTTGGTGAACACCTGCCGGGCGTGCAGCTGCAACAGATAGAAGCATTCGGTCTCAACCAGCTATCCAAAACCATTCTCCAAGCCGAAGCCCTGATCAATGCCGGCCCCTTTCATGTGAGCGAGCCTCTCGCATTGGCCGCCAAGACTGCGGGTATGCATTATCTCGATCTCACCGAGGATGTGCGCAGTACAAAAGCCATACGCGAGCTTGCCGACGGCGCCAGCAATGCATTCATTCCCCAGTGTGGTCTGGCACCGGGATTTATCAGCATCGTGGCACATGATATCGCACAACAATTTGAGCTTTTGCACAACGTCCACATGCGCGTTGGCGCTTTGCCACAGTTTCCGTCCAATGGCCTCAAGTACAACCTCACATGGAGTACCGATGGATTGATTAACGAATACATCAATCCCTGCGAGGCCATCGTCAATGGCGAGCGACGCGAAGTGCGTCCGCTCGAAGAGCTCGAACATTTTTCTCTTGATGGCGCGGATTATGAAGCCTTCAATACCTCTGGCGGGCTTGGCACGCTTTGCGAAACCCTCAATGGCAAAGTGCGCAATCTCAACTACCGCACAGTGCGCTATCCTGGCCATCGTGACGCCATGAAATTATTGATTCAGGACCTTCGACTGGGCGAAAGGCCGGAATTATTCAAAGATATTCTCGAGTATGCCTTACCCATTACTCTGCAGGATGTAGTGCTGATATTTGTCTCCGTGAGCGGCTATCGCCAGGGCCAGTTTCAACAACAAACCTTCGTGCGTAAGATTTATGGCCAACAGATCGCCGATCGATCCTACAGCGCGATCCAAATCAGTACAGCTGCCAGTGTATGCGCCGTCCTGGAACTTTTGCTAACTGGCGCACTACCAAATAAAGGCTTTGTAAAACAGGAGCAAGTAGCGCTCAAAGCGTTTCTGGAGAATCGCTTTGGCCAGGTCTACAGCGAAACGCCAAGCCCGCTCTTTGCCTCCCGTCCCATTGCATTGGAAGAGGAGTCCACCTCATGAGCATGCAAGCGTTATTTGAAAACCTGCAGATCTCCTGGCCTGCAGAAAGAGAGGCTGCATTACAGGTCACCTCTCCCATAGATGGTCAGTTGCTGGGATCTCTGCGTACCCACAGCAACGCTGATGCTAATCAAGCCGTGACGAATGCTCACGCCGCATTTGTGGCATGGCGATCTATTCCTGCCCCGCAAAGAGGCGCACTGCTTTATGCCTTCGCTCAACGCTTGCGCAATCACAAGCAGACGCTGGCACAAGTTATTACCCTGGAGTGCGGCAAAATAACGGCCGAAGCAGAGGGCGAAGTGCAGGAGATGATTGATATCTGTGACTTCGCCGTTGGCCTCTCACGTCAACTTTACGGACTGACCATTGCCTCAGAACGCCCCGATCATGCTTTACGTGAAATCTGGCAGCCCTTGGGCCCTACGCTGGTTATATCGGCGTTTAACTTTCCCATGGCGGTATGGTCCTGGAATGCCGCTCTGACCTTGGTTTGCGGCAACAGTCTGGTTTGGAAGCCCTCGGAATTAACACCCTTTTGTGCGCTTGCCTGCCACGGATTGCTGCAACAATGTATCAATGAAATGGATACCGCCCCCGCCGGACTGAGCCAGCTGCTGATTGGAGATTGCACGCTGGGCGAGCATTTGGTACAGCATAAGCACGTACCCCTGGTCAGCGCCACCGGATCGTGCCGTATGGGGCAGGCAGTTGGGGCACAGGTAGCGAGTCGTTTTGGCCGTAGTATTCTGGAACTGGGTGGCAACAATGCCATCATCGTCACCGAAAAGGCCGAGCTCGACCTGGCGCTGCGCGGTCTTGTGTTTGGTGCCGCCGGTACCGCAGGGCAACGTTGTACCACCACGCGCCGGCTGTTTATGCACCACTCTATTGCCGACAAGCTGATTGCCCGCCTTCAGGAAGTATATGGCCAGCTGCGTATTGGCGACCCACGCCAGCAAGACACATTGGTGGGGCCTCTGATTCACAACGATGCCTATCAGAATATGCAGCGGGCGCTGCTTAAAGCCCGGGAGGCCGGTTGTCACATAGTCGGCGGTGAGCGCTGCTGTACCGAGGAATATCCCCAGGCCTATTACGTTAGACCCGCACTGGTGGACACACGTGGTATTTGGGAGAACCATGCACACGAAGTCTTTGCCCCCGTACTATACTGTTTTGACTACGAAGATCTGGAAGACGCCATCGCCCGCCAGAATGCCGTGCCGCAAGGACTTTCATCGGCCATTTTTACGCGGGACATCACCGAAGCCGAACTGTTCTTGTCGGCGCGGGGCAGCGACTGCGGCATCGCCAATGTCAATCTGGGTACCAGTGGTGCCGAAATAGGCGGTGCTTTTGGTGGCGAAAAGCACACCGGTGGCGGCCGGGAATCTGACTCAGACGCATGGAAGAGCTATATGCGTAGAATGACGGCTACCATCAATTACTCCAGCCAACTGCCCTTGGCACAGGGCATAGACTTCAGCGTATAGCAGGGCACGATGATGAACACCAATAACACTCTCAGCCAGATCCTCGAAGCCCTGCGCGGAAGCAATGAAAGGGACTGGCTATATTCAAGGCTGCACGTTCCCGCGCAGTGCGAGCAATCAAAGCCTCGCGCGGATCGCATCGTATTAAGTCAGGCACTGAACATGCTGCTGTTTCATGATCTCTGCGAGCGGGTGCCCGATGCGCGACGTTACGCGGATGAGAAGCATGCCGTAGGAGAGAAAGTGTTGATGGATCACGGTGCGCTGCGTACCGTTGCCGTTACCATGCAGTACTTACCTTCGGGCCGACAGGCCTTTTCACGCCTACTTGAGCCTCTGGGTTATGAAGAAGTCGGACAATACCCCCTTGGCAAATTACGTATGTGCGGCTATGTCTATCGACATCGGGACCTGCCGGCACAACTTTCCCAGTTTTTTGTCAGCGAGTTGTATCCCGAACAATTCAGCCACACCTTCCAAAGACTCGTTAGCGATCTGGTTGACGCATCGACTGATCCTTTAAGTGGACACAGCCAGCAGCTTCTCAATAATCTCATCGATCAGGGCTCTGTCACATTGGAAGAGTCCAGCCTGCTATTACAAAACCTTCTGCAGTGCTTTCAGCGACAGCATGACCATCCGCCTCTCACCACGTATCGTCAACTGCAAGAGGAAAGTGCCGAAATGGCATGGATTGCCACCGAAGGTAATGCCTTTAATCATGCCACCGACCGGGTGAATGATCTCGACTTGGTGGCCGAAAGCCAACGCCTTAAAGGACGCCCCATGAAACCTTTTATCGAAGAGGGCAAGCATGCGCACATTCGGCAGACCGCTTATCGGGCAACGCCAGTACTCAGGCAATTTAAGGATGGCAACTCTTTGATAGAAAGGGAGGTTCCGGGCTCATTCTTTGAGTTCATTGAGCGCGGTAAGCTGTCTCAAGAACAGAACAAAGAGGGAGACGCGATACTCGACCTGCGCTTTGACAGCGCCAATGCACAGGGGATTTTTAAAATGACCAGTAGGGAGCATTCAGCTCAGGGATGACAGCGCAGAAAGTGCGGTTCAAACACACTACCCACCAGTAGTTGCTGCTGGTACATGGCAGCCACACTGGACCCTGAAATCTGCTCTCCATCATCGAGCATGACGGTTTCTGCCTGCATCGCTTTCTCGGATAACTTGATTCGGATCACCTCAGAAGGAGACAGCGTCCCGGGGTCATGCATGTGTGCAACAAAGGACAAGACATGGGGGTGGGCTGCCGTGAGGAGCGTGTTTTCATCCAGCCACTCCAGATTATCGACACCGGCATCGAGGGGTAAAAAGTCCTTGAACTGCCATGCATTCGGCAATTCCCCACGTTCAAAACGGGACAAGCCACGACCAGTGGTCTCGGCAACAATTAACCAGCGGCCATCGGGTGACACGACCAAACCGTTCGGATACTGCAGGCCATCCAACACAATCTGGCCGCGTGAACCATCATAGTAACTGATCGAAGCCAGCGCCAAACCCAGATAGTCCTCCAGCTTTTCCATCACCGTATGACGAGGATAGGCGTGATCGTTGGTGACATAAAAGCGGTCTTCAGCCACCACGTAAATGTCGTTGGGAGAGATCAGTGCGTCATATCTTATGCGCTTCTGTAAGGCAAGTTGCGTTGGTGAAACCACTTCAAACACGTCTATTTCGTGCTCGGTAGCCGTTAGGTGATTGACGACATAGAGCAACTTACGCTCCCCGGCATCATAAAGCGCAATACCATGCGGATGAAACACACCCTCAAGATCGTGCTGCATTAACAGCGGCTGACTGTTCGCCTGGTTCAGATCCAGACTCCAGATTCCTCCGTTAGGTGTCGCTTTTTGATCGCCGTGAATCAGATAGGCGCGACGATCATCGGCACCAATGTAAGCGATCCCGGTTTGTCCATCTATCGTGATGTCTTCTGCTCCCACTGGGCCCGCAATCTGTTCGCAGTGACCGTACTCCTGCCAGCTCAATTCACGAAGCATACCGGAGTTGGTCACCAGTCGGGCGACAAACAGCAGAACCAGCAAAAGCAGCAAGTAGATCAGAATTTTTTTCATTAACCTTTCCAGTGAAACCCGCGCACCGCGCTATAACTGTTGTAACAACAGTTCGTACTGCTGTGCCTTGGAAGTATTACGACGCTGCTGATATTCTTCTTTTAGAAGTAGACAAGCATCTTTAATAATCTCTCCCTTACCTGCAAGCTCAAGAAACAGGAAAGACTGTTCCGCCTTCGCCAAGTCGTCATGGGCAACAAAGATCATCATCATCTTATGGTAAAACTCCGGCGCAAGTTTTTGCCTGGCGAGCGACTTGGATGCCGCGTTGTGCTGTATATCGTTAAACAACATGAGAGCCAGTTGGTAATCGTTTTGCCGCACGGCCAGCTGAATCAGTTCCTGCGCGCAGGCCCAATAGGTATCCTCTTTTGGCCAGAGCTTCTCGACCTGGTATAGATGGCGAATTACTTCGCTTTGCTCGGGGTAAGATTTCACCATGATTTTCAGTTGCTGGCGTGCACGCTCAAAATCCATTGCCGACATGGCTTCAAGCGCGCGTGACAGATCAACGCGATATTGCCATTGAGGCGATGTTGCATCGTCTTCTTCTGCAACGGTGTCCTGCTGTTCACCCTGTTCCAAAAAGCGGTAAAGCAATCCACCAGCCAACAGAGCCCCCACACCCGCGAAGAGGGTCTCAATCGGCAACTCCAGCAACAAACCCTGCAGCAAAAAGGTCGCCACGATTAGTATCAGCACGAGTGCAGAAGCGACTTGCCAGCTGCGCTCGTGTAAACAACTACGCAGTTCCAAGCAGCGTTGCACTTGTTGATAGGTACCTGCACCCAGCAAGGCCAAAATAGCCATGGACCATCCTGTCAGCAGCGGTTGTTGCCGATCAGACAGCAAGGCGTAAGCCAGGCCACCTACAATGATCCCCCCGGCCATAACCAGCATTTGACGCTCTCGGCTCAGCCTTTTTGACATGACCAGCAGACTCAATAGCAAAAGAACAGCTTCGAGTAGAGGTGTTTTCCAGTCCTTGCTTGCAAGCGGATAGGTCAGTAATTGCACCGGGCGCACGTGTTCTGCGGCCAATGCCAGTTTGGGTGCCAAAAGGTGCGACGCATAACTTTTTTCGAGCTCGTCACGTAAGACCAACCAATCCTGATACGAAACCGGTTCAAAGTAGAGTCGTCCCTGCTCACGAACAAAAGGGCGAAAACTGCGATCTGCCAGGATACGCTGGGCAAAACGGCGCGGTGCGTTTGTCCGCATTGCGCGCAAGCGCTGCAAAGCCTGTTCACTGCCGCGTTGATATATGCGCAATTGCCGTTCGCGGTAATCCAGATAAATCACCTGCTCGGCGGCAAACAGAGTACTGTTCATGTAGGCATCGATCATGGCTTCGCGCACATCACCATCGTGATAATAGCTGGCCAACGACAGCAAAAAGAGGACAGAGGCAATCAGTGCAGCGGGTACGCATTTTTTCATCCTCCTCGTGTTGATCGCCCGCATAGGAAAACTAACCTGTTATTGAATTGACGTTTACAGCCAGCTTATACCAGATTTCGCCCCTTGGAGCATTGATGGGATCAACATTGCCAAAAAGGCTTACGGGCTTCTTTCGCCGCATCGTAAGCGGTTATTCCCATATCCTTTAGCTGCTCATGGCTCAATGCAGCCAACTGGCGGCGCTGCCGTGCCCTCTCACGATACAGCCGTGACCTGCCCAATACATTGCGTAGCCATCCCCGGCAGGCATCAGCAAGTTCGAATCTTCGGCGTATTTTTAGATTAGCGATGTGACTTGTCATGGCGCGGCCTCCTCCCTCTTGTCATTGGTGAAGGGAAAGTTTAGGGTGGAGCCACCAAACAAAACAGATTCAGAAAAAAAACATTGAACCAGTACAGTTTCTACTATTACACATCTGTACCACCCCTTTTTCCACAAACTGTACTGGGCCAATCGCAATGAGCATTACGGACTCCACCCCCCGCTATCGACAACTGGCCGAAAAACTGGCCCGTCAAATACGCGAAGAACTTTACAAACCAGGCGACAAGTTACCGTCCGTGCGCATGGCCGCCAAACAGCATCAACTCAGCAATGCGACAGTGGTACAGGCCTACGGCTTGCTTGAAGACTGGGATCTGGTCGAAGCCCGGCCCAAATCCGGCTATTTCGTGCGTTCTGCGGTGCATGGCAGTTTTGAGCCTCCTCGTATTCAGCAGAGCCCCGCCACTCCCAGTGAAGTCAGCACTTCGCAACTCATCATGGATATTATGAGTTCATCGAGCCAGCCGGGCATTACCAGCCTCGGGGCGGCAATTCCCGCAGCAGACTTCAATATTCTGCATCAACTCAAACGCAGTTTTTCACAGGTAGTGCGCAGTCAACCCTTTTTGGGCGTGGGTTACGATGCCAATAAAGGTAATCCGGCCTTGCGGCGCCAAGTTGCGCGCCGTGCCATCGAGGCCGGAGTCCATGTTCATGCCGAAGAGGTAGTGATCACAGCCGGTTGTCAGAGTGCCATTGGCCTATGCTTGCGGGTGTTGTGCAAGCCTGGAGAAATCGTGGCAGTAGAAAGCCCGGTTTATTACGGTTTACTGCAACTGATCGAGTCTTTGGGTCTCAAAGCCATCGAAATTCCCGCGCACCCGCAACGGGGAATGAGTGTCGATGCCTTGCGACTGGCCATGGAACAATGGCCGGTGAGTGCCGTTCTGGCAGTCCCCAATTTCAGCAACCCTCTGGGTTCCATGATGCCTGATAGCGACAAGCGCGCGCTGATCGACCTGCTGAACTCCTTTGATGTACCCTTGATAGAGGACGATATCTACGGCGACCTGGGCTATGGGCCACAACGGCCCAAGGCGGTAAAAAGTTACGACACAGAAGGGCGCGTACTGCTGTGCTCATCGGTGTCCAAGGTGCTTGAGCCACAGTTGGGGCTGGGCTGGGTCATGCCCGGGCGTTATCTGGAACAAATTCAGTATGAGCGTTTTCTGAATAGCTCGGCCCAATTTCGCTTGCCTCAGTTAGCAGTCGCCGATGTTCTGGCACGCAGCAGTTTTGATCGTCACCTACGGGCTGCAAGAGAAACCTACCGACAACGCAGAGATCGCTTGTTTGATTTGGTCGCGCAGCATTTT
The DNA here is from genome assembly GCA_041589495.1 of Oleiphilaceae bacterium. Classification (GTDB taxonomy): domain Bacteria; phylum Pseudomonadota; class Gammaproteobacteria; order Pseudomonadales; family Oleiphilaceae; genus PZPK01. The sequence continues at coordinate 20,961 of JBFHVM010000004.1, forward strand.
CCGCAGAATGTCCGTATGTCAGAGCCACAGGGCGGCTTCGTTGCCTGGCTGCAACTGGCACCGGAAGTAGACGCCACGATGCTGTACCTGAAAGCTAAGGAGAAAGGCGTACTGGTGGCGCCAGGCGAAATATTCTCTTCGAACCCGGGCAAGTATCGACAATCGCTGCGTATCACCTATGCCGAAGACTGGACCCGCGATAGAGTGAGGGCCATTGAAATATTGGGCCAATTACTTAGTGAACCCGAGCAATTGACCCGACGCAATTAATTAACCACGCTTCTTGGGCGTCCACGCCCAGGTCATCTCCATCAGAATTGGCTCTTTCCCTTCGCCATCTGTCACGGTAACCGGCACAATGGTTTCGCCTTTTTCCTGCGTATGCATGGCATTGATTTGCTCTGCGCTCAGATGTGCTTCAGCACGCATATCGCCCTTGGCACGCTTCACGTAATCGGCGCGAATCGTTTTTATTACCGGTACCGCCGTATCAGGGATATTCATGCCCACCAGATAACCGGTTGCCGACTCAGCAATCAATACACTGGCCACCGCATGCACAGAACCAATATGGTTTTGTACCGACTTTTTATTCTTCACCGAGATTACGGCGCGCTGCTCGGTCAGCTCTTCTATTTTGATACCGGTGGTGCCGGTGTATTTCACCATTTTGCCAAAAAACGTACTAAGCGCCGCAGAACGCGCAAATTGTGGTAACAGATTGATTTTTGAAACAATGGAGTTGAGTTGGTTCGGTTTTGCCATGGATTCCTCGGACTGCTTACCCATAAAAAGCGCCGATTATACGCGTTTTTGAGACAGAGGTTTCAAAAATGTAGCTACCCGTGCTGGGCTGCTCACGCTATAATCTCGCCACTTTTTGGTAGCCCCCTCAGAGGTATATAAATGAGCGAACTGGCACAAAAATTTAAAGATACCGTTGATTACGTCCAAAATGGCGACGGTAACTTTGAGCCTTCCAATGAACTCAAATTGAAGATGTACGCCCTGTTTAAACAGGCCACTGAAGGTGATGTGACGGGCAAAAAACCCGGCATGATGGACTTCGTAGGCCGCGCCAAGTATACCGCTTGGGAAGAGCTGAAAGGCATGACGTCCGATGAAGCCATGCAGGCTTACATCGACGCCATCGAAGAGCTCAAGGCCTGATCCTTGCACTGGCGCAAAGACGCCGGCTTGCCCTCCGCATCGCAGAGGGCTTTCAGGAGATAACAATAATGAATCAAGGATTAGTCATGAACGATACCACTCTCGCTTGGGAAGAAAACCTCCCCGGGCTGTCGCGCGAGTTTGATCAGGCAGTCGAAAATCAGCTGCTCAGCAAACGAACTGCCAGTGTTTATCAGCACTGGATTCGTCAATACCTGACCTTCTACGAACTGGAAAACCCTAAACAATTGTCAGAGCGCAACGTTTACCAGTTTCTGCGTTATCTGAGAAAAAGCATGTCGCTGTCACGCGCACGCTTGAATCAGGCTAAAGAAGCGTTAATCTTTCTCTACGACAAAGTGCTTAAGAAGCCGATCAAAGCAGAAGAATTGGGTTCTTTCGCTTAATACGACTTCACCACCTTGCAGCGCAGGCACAGGGGCATACTGTATTCGGTACTACCTTTGTTTCGCTGCACTTGGCTGGCGGACTGGCTTGCCAAATTGACGGACTTAATGAGGGCGTTGCAGGGGAACAGACCATAACGCAATGCGCCCCTGACCCAACACACAATGAAAGTCCCGTTCGATGCTACAACGCTTTCTGCAAGCCTTAGTAGCCTCACTGACACTGCTTCTCAGTTTACCTGGCGCACAGCAAAGGGGCAGATAAAAATACTCGAAATGGGTGTGAACCTGTCTATTCCTCACTGGGTAATCAAGGATTCCGACTCCGGCATCTAACTGAACGTACTCAAAGCGGCATTCGCCGGCAGTCATTACCGCATCAAACCCGTGCACGTCCCTTTTGCACTTGCGTTTAAAATGTTTGATGCGGGCCAATTGGATGGGGTGATCAATGCTCGACCGGGCATCGCCAAAACAGGCTAGTCAAGCGGTCGATATGTGGCCAGCCTGAATAAATATGATCATCTAACCCGGCTTTACGAACAAACCACTCAATCGCCCTGAGGGGCCGCCTCAATGCGCACGTCTTTGCCATCAAATTCAAGATAAAAGCAGCTCTTTCTAAAGGTATGGCAGGCAGCCCCGTGTTGCTCGATTTCGGCCAGTAATACATCGCCATCGCAATCCGTGCGCAAACGCTGTAATTGTTGACGATGGCCGGAGCTTTCACCTTTGCGCCAAAGTGTTTCCCGAGAGCGCGACCAGTAACACATTTGGCCCGTCGCCAGGGTTTCCTCGAGCGCTTCGCGATTCATCCACGCGAACATGAGCACCTCACCAGTGCCACTCTCCTGTGCAATGACTGGAATAAGACCCTGCGCATCAAAAGTGAGCTCTTTGAGCACCTTGTCGAGTGGGTAACACGTTCCTTTGCTGTCGTTTTCTATGGCTTTAAACCAGGCCTTCATGACTAATTTTCCTGCTAAGCGCTCAAATGACGCGGTCGCTTGAGTTTACTGATTACACCACCCTGCGTGCCAAAAACCAGCGACACCACATAGCAGGCCCCAAGCATTAGAATAATGGACGGCCCTGCTGGCCAGGCAATGTGGTAAGACAAAAGCAAACCAATAAAGCTGCACGCCAGGGCCACCACGCTAGCTGCAACCAGCATCATATCCAGTGTCCGTACCCAGTAGCGTGCCAGTGCGGCGGGCAGAATCATCATACCCACCGACATCAGGGTGCCCAAGGCGTTAAACCCCCCCACCAGATTGATCACCACCAGTACCAGAAAACACATGTGTGTAAAGGGGCTTAGCCCACTGACCGATTGCAGGAACTGGCGGTCCATACACTCCACCACCAGGGGACGAAAAAGTATCGCTAACACCAATAAGGTAATACTGCAGATGGAGGCCAGTAACAGCAGGGCTTCGTTATTGAGGGCCAGCGCCGAACCAAACAGTACATGCAGCAGATCTACCTGACTGCCTGACGTGGATATAATCAGCACACCGGCTGCCAGAGATATGAGATAAAATGCCGCCAGACTCGAATCCTCGTTCACCTGCGTGAAACGGGACACCAAACCGGCCACCAGTGCCACCAGACATCCGGCAATGATGCCACCCAGGGTCATGGCACCAATCGACAGGCCCGCCACCAGATAACCAACGGCAGCACCAGGCAGAATGGCGTGTGCCATGGCATCGCCGGTAAGGCTCATGCGTCGCAGCATGAGGAATACGCCCACGGGAGCTGCGCTCAAGGCAATCGCGAGACAGCCGACCAGCGCTTTCTGCATAAACGCGAATTCCGCAAACGGCGCGAACAATAACTCAAACATGTTTGATCTCAGTGATGGGCGCAGAATTCGGCCTGTTCATCGAATGCCTCATTCATCTGGCGGGCACGCTGCAGATTCAGGGGAGTCATTACGCTTTCCGTGTCGCCCATAGCGATCGCCTGTCGTGACAGCAACAGACAGCGCGGAAAGTGTTGCCGCACCTGTTCAAAATCATGCAATACCGCCAACACTGTGCGCCCATGACGGTGCCAGGCATGTATTAAGGCCAGCAAATCGGCTGTCGTGCGACTGTCAATACCCGTAAACGGCTCATCCAGCAAAATCAGGTCGGCTTCCTGAACCAGTAATCGAGCAAACAGCACGCGTTGCATCTGACCACCGGATAATGTGCCAATCAGGCGCTGTTCAAAACCCTCGAGCCCCAACTGGACAATGGCATCCTGTACTTTGCGGCGATGCCGACTGCGTACACGTCCAAAAGGCCCGGTTTGTGTCCAGGCCCCCAAGGACACCATTTCTTTCACGGTGACCGGAAAACTGCGATCCACCTGACTGAGCTGTGGCAAATAGGCAATGCGCTCACGATCAAAACCGCACCAGTCGATGCTACCGGATAGGGGGCTGATTTGCCCCACCAGGGCCTTGAGCAGCGTAGATTTGCCCGCACCGTTGGGGCCAATGATGGCCAGTAAGTCGCCACCTTGCACCTGCAGGGAGAGGTGATGCACCGCCGGATGGAGATCATAACCCAGTGTCAGGTTGTTCAATTCAAACAGTGTCGTCATTTAATCCAGCACCCACAGGACGCCGCCCCAAACCGCCAGGCCCAGGAGAATTGCAATGACAACACGGTGGGCAACACCAATTTCCAACAAACTGCGCGACATAACGCGATCCAAACCCTAAAAACGGGCGTTATGTTATAGCATTCTGGCTGGCAACGCATTTTTACTAGGTCGACGCGCCGCGTATTGATCTCCTCGATCACTCCGCATTGCCCGTTTTCAGGCGGAAAAATCGTTCAGCATTGCGTTTGCATACGTTTCTTCACACAAAGATGCTGGAAACGTGCGCTGTTTAACGTTAGCGTGGAGATGAACAATTGACCGAAAACGCTTGTGGGCCGCGCTATATAAACTTTTAATATAAGAACAATTTTTGTACAGACATTCGGTGTTAAGCAGCGTCTTGACTAGCCGGAGCAAAGCTACAACACTAAAAGTGCAGCCCAGAAAAACAACAAACGACGGAGGCACGATGAGTTTATTGCATTCATTCGGTATTCTGACCCACCCCGACAAGGAGTGGGAATCTATTCGCGAGGACCATGAATCGGCCAGTCGCCTGTACATCAGCCACGTGCTGCTGTTGGCAATGATCCCGGCCGTCTCGGCATACTACGGCACCACCGAGGTTGGTTGGCGTATCGGCGATGGTGATGTGGTCAAACTGACTCAGGGCAGTGCAGCGCAACTCTGCGTCCTCTTTTACGGCGCCATGCTCTGCGGCATTTATCTGATTGGTCGCTTTATCGACTTTTTCTCCATGACCTACGGCGTTGATGGCAGCGAACACAACGGCGTGGTATTGGCAGCTTACACAGCGACGCCCGTATTTTTAATCGGTGTCATTGCCGTATATCCCGTAGTGTGGGTCAACATGATCGCTGGCGTAATCGCCGTTTGCTGGTCGGTATACCTGCTGTATGAAGGCTTGCCGATTCTGATGAAGGTACCCAAAGAGAAGGGCTTCATTTTCGCCAGTTCGGTGCTAACTGTTGGCCTGGTAATGCTGGTAGGCTTGCTGGCCATCAGCGTCATTATCTGGAGTGTTGGACTAGGCCCCGTCTATACAAGCTGACGTATATTCGAGCCGTTAGTAAACATCAAGCCCGGCAGAGCACTGTCGGGCTTTTTTTGTCTGGTAAATCGCCTGCTAACGTTGCTCAAAACGAGAAAGCATTTGCTTAAGCTCTCTCACCTCAACTTGCAGGTCACTCAGGGTAGGTTCACCGCGATCCGAGGCTTCCTGGGCTTTCACTCGCGAGTTTTCCTCTTCCAGTACGCCCACCAGAATACCAATAACCATGTTGAGAAAGGCGAACGCCGTAAAGAAAATAAAGGTGACATAAAAAATCCAGCTGAGCGAATAAACAGCCATGGTTTCGTACATGACATCGGTCCAGTCCTCAAAGGTCATTACTCTAAACAGTGTCAACATGGCAATGGCAATGTCGCCCCACAGCTCGGGATTTACTTGTGCAAAGAACGTAGTACCCACGGCCGCATAAATATAGAAAATAATAAACATAAGCAGAATGACGTAGCCCAACTGCGGTAGTGCCTTGAGTAAGGAATTGAGTAACAGTCGCAGTTCGGGAATGATCGACACCATGCGTAGTACGCGGAAAATCCGAATCAGTCGTCCAACTAAAGCCATATCACTGTTCTGGATGGGGATTAGACTAACCACCACGATGACCGTGTCGAAAATGTTCCAGCCACTTTTAAAGAAATCACGCTTACGCTCTTCTCCCAAAAAGCGAATGATAATTTCGATCAGAAAGATTAGCGTGATGCCCCAATCAAGCCAAACCATCATGGTGAGCAACTGCTCTGGTATGGGGTAAGTTTTGGCGCCGATAATCAGCGCAGAAAAAACAATGACGGTGACCACAAAGAGTTCAAATACCTTGTGGCTGCGAATACGTAAAAAGGTTTGTTGCAGGGCTTGCGTGTTCATGCCAGCGAAAACTCTCGAATTATGGATATGCAAAGGCTGGCAATTTTAATACAGCCAATCAAAATCACCATAGGGTATTGCAAACGTACATCAATTTAGCCATGGGAATTTGACGCCTAGCCCCGTTATCACTGGATTTAGGGGCCATGAATCGCTAGAATCGCGTGACTTTTGGTCACAATGTGACCAGCCTTACTTTCGGAGCGAACCATGCCGACAGCCGCTGTCGAACCTAAAACAAAAAAACAGATCGAATTCGCCAAGCGCGAACAGGAAATTCTTAAAGCTGCACTCAGCCTCTTTGAAGGCCCCTATTGGGAACAGGTCACCGTTGAACAGATCGCCCGCAAAGCCGATATTGGCAAAGGCACGGTGTACAAGCACTTCAGCTGTAAAGAAGAGATCTATGCTCACATTACGCTGAGCTTTACCCGTCGATTACTCGAAGCCTTTCGCTCGGTAGCGGGAGAAGCCAAAGTGCTCGATAGCCTGCAGAATATTATCCGCTTGGCCTTCACTACCTTCATCAATAACCCTGCCGAAGCCCGTGTTTCTTTTTACTGCAAACGAGAGGACTATCGCGAGCGGCTCAATACCGAATTACAGGAAGCGTTTGCAGCTCAGGAAGCCGATTTCGATACGTTTATAGGCGGCATTCTGCAAGCAGGTATCGATCAAGGCCTGTTTCCAAAGCGCCCCGTTGAACATCTTATGATGGGGCTGGAAGCCACCTTCGATGGTGCCATCAGTATGATCTGGAATGGTGATGTGTCCTGCCTGCATGTGGAGGATCAGGAGACTTACGTGCGTATCATCAGTGAATACATGCTTGCCGGACTGGCCGG
>JBFHVM010000005.1:0-27919 GCA_041589495.1 Oleiphilaceae bacterium
CACCACAGCCAAAGGCAAGATCAGGTAAACAAAAAACAGACCGACATAAGCGGCATAGGCATGGCGAAAAAAGCGACTGCTGGGAATCGAAGGAATCATGTCATCACCCTGGTAAACGACTGGCGACTGAGCTTGAGCCCTGCCCAAACAATGAAAGAAGACAGTATCAACAGTAGCATGCCAAAGGCCGATCCCTGCTCCCAGTTAAAGCGCGTGATAAATTGCGTGTAAATCTGTTCGGTAAACCAGAGACTGTCTTTTCCTCCCAGCAAGGTAGGAGTGAGATAATTCCCCAAAGTAAGCATAAATACGACAATACAGCCACTCACAATGCCTGGCATGGCGTGCGGTATCACCACATCGCGAATCACTCGCCAATGCGACGCACCCAGATCGTAGGCCGCTTCAATGAGACTGTCGTCCAGCCCCTCAAGCGTGGTCACCAAAGGCACCACCATAAATAGCATGGAGGTGTACACCAGTCCCACCATAATGGCGACATCGTTGTAGAGCATTTCTACGGGCTGATCTACCAGCCCCATGCTCTGTAGTAAGCCGCTGAAGATGCCTGTTTCGCGCAACAGAATCATCCAGCCATAGGTACGCACCAATTCACTCACCCAAAAAGGAATCAGACACATGGTAAACAGCAGCACCTGGAACCGGCCACGCACGATTTTGGCAATGTAAAACGCTACCGGAAAGGCGATCAGCAAGGTGAGCAGCGTGGCGATAATCGACATCATAGCCGTACGTAAAAACGTCCGCCAGTAGAGCGGCTCGTTGAAAAATTCGCTGTAATTGCTCCAACTGAAGGCATATTCCCGAGCAGCCACGCGCTCGCGTAGAGAGATCATCACCATGTCGACATGTGGCAAGAGAATAAACAGGCTCAGCCATAATAAGAGCGGGCTGATCAGCAATAGCAACGCCAACTTGCCACCGTTTTGGAAGGCTGCCGGATTCGTCACCGTCATTACCTATACTCCAAAACATTGAATCTGGTTGGCCGACCAGGAAAGGCTCACTACATCGCCCTTGCGCACGCCGCGAAATTCAGCGGTTTGCGGTAACGCGACATTAAGCGCCTCATTGGATTGGTCGATATTCACCTGTAATTGACTGCGTGCGCCATCGAACAACACCGTGTCGATGGTGCCCTGCAGGGTATTTTCTCCCGCTGCCGACATGTTCCCCAAAGCGATTGAAATCGATTCCGGGCGCAAGAAACACTCAACAGACTGCCCCGCCGAAAAACTCTGACTGTCGGCAAGGTGGAGATTTAAACCAGTTTCCGTTTGCACGACCATACCTTGTTCGCCGCACTGCTGAACCATGCCCTGCCAGCGATTACTTTCGCCGACAAAACCAGCCACGAAGCGCGTGGCCGGTTCGTAGTAGAGTTGCTGCGGCGTACCAATTTGCTCGAAGCGGCCTGTATTCATCACCGCGACCTGATCGGACATCACCAACGCTTCGGACTGATCGTGCGTGATGTAGATAAAGGTAGCGCCGAATTTTTCCTGCAAATGTTTGAGTTCTACTTTCATTTGCTCACGCAGTTTCAAATCCAGTGCCCCCAAGGGTTCGTCCAATAGCAGCACATCCGGATTCAAAACCAAACAGCGCGCAATAGCGATACGCTGCTTTTGGCCTCCCGAGAGCTGACTCACCTGCTTGCTTCCCGCGTCGGGCAAGCCAACCCTAAACAGCATATCGTTCACCCGCTCGGTAATTTCGCTTTTGTTTACGCCTCTCCGCTTGAGTCCATAAGCAATATTTTCGGCCACGCTCATATTGGGAAAGAGCGCCAGATGCTGAAACACCATATTCACCGGGCGATGGTTGGGCGGCGTGCTCAACACGGAGTTGCCTTTGATGAGAATGTCGCCCTGATCAGGATGCTGAAAGCCCGCCAACATACGCAGCAGCGTCGTTTTTCCACATCCGGAAGGGCCAAGAATCGAAAAAAAACTGCCTTGAGGGATAGCGAACGAAACCTCTTTAACGGCAGTAAAATCGCCAAAGGTTTTGGTGACCTGGCGACATTCCAGATCAAACTGAGGATCAGCTGACGGCGCGTGCATTGTATTCCTTATTATGGTGACCAAAAGGCGTGATCAAAGCACCACAGACACAATAGCCTGCGGTGCCGTGTGGCATAAAACAAGTGCTTAGCTTTTGGCCGCTTTGACACGGTCCAGCACTTTGCCTTCGAGCACTTCAAGGCCAGCCGGTACAGGTGGATACCAGTTGATGTTGTCGACATCCTTAGGTGGAAAGCTCTCATTAAACTGCGCCTTGAGTTTGTCGTTCACGTGCTGGTCGCTACCCTGCGATGCGGTAAAGTTACCCGCCGCTTCGGTGATCATGGCCGCCACTTCAGGCTGCATCACAAAGTTAATCCACCTGTAAGCGGCCTCTTCGGCCTTGGTCTTGCGAGGCAACACGAAAGTATCGATCCAGCCAAGAGCACCGGATTTAGGCGCTACAAACATGATTGCGGGGTTTTCGTTGTTAAGCTTCCAAGCACCAGCATCCCAGGCCATCGCCGCTTTCACCTCACCCGAGCGCATGAGATTAAGCAGCTCATCACCTCCGCTCCAGTAAGACTTCACGTTAGACTTACATGCAATCAACTTCGCTTCGACTTTCGCCAGAATCTGACTGTACTTATCCTGATCGTTGTAAGCTGCGAAAGGATCTTCCCCCATGGCAAAAGCAAAGCCGATGAGAGTTGGACGCTTGAGACGGTATGACACTTGTCCTTCCAAACCGCTTTGGCACAGATCGGTATAATCGGCGACACCAGTCGCTTCTTTGCGATTAACCACCAGACCACTGGTGCCCCAAACATGCGGCACGCCGTAGACCTTACCGTCGATCGTCGTGCTTTTTTTGGTGGCTTCGAGCATGGAGGAAATAAACTTTTCTGTATCCAGCCTGCTCAAATCGATTGGTTTGTAAATATCAAAATCCGTTTGCGCACTGGTTACGCGATCCTGGCTGGGTTGCGCCAAATCAAATCCCGAACCCCGTGTCGCCCGCAGTTTGGAGATCATGTCTTCGTTATTGGATTTGGTGACGTCTACTTTTATGCCGGTTTTTGCTTCAAACTTTTCAACCACTTCCTGCGGTGCATAACCACCCCAAGTAAGCAGTCTTAAAGTTTCGGCCTGAAGGGGCGTCGTTAGGACCAGCGTCGACACCAACATTACGGTTGTTTTTTTCAGTAGGCTTTTCATAGTGATTCCTTGGTAGTGTTTATTATTTTCTCCAAAACAGCCAACAGCCCCGATAGTCAAGTGCCTTGCGTACAGAGAAAACAGAAGCTCGACGACATCGTCACAGCAGCTTGCGGAACTCTATCCTCACAAGATGACAGATTTACTACGGCTGAGTACAAAAAGTAACCCATTGCAACAGGTCACACAATATTAACTGCCCATTTGGACAGTTTTTACAGAAAGGAAGGTCAACGAAAAACGTTTGTCTGCACGAGGACGCAATGATGCGAGGCTTTAGCAAAATTAGAAGTCAGCGATAAGCAGTGTGAGCAAGCGTCACACTAACATTAAATTGTTTTTAATTTTCTGACAGGCTATTACGACAAAAAGAAATAAAAAAACCGCCGCCTCTGAATAGAGCGCGGCAGTTTTTATAGATTAAAGCAGTTAGAGCTCAGTGCCTGGCATTTTTACGGGCCAGGCCCAAGCCAAACAAACCCAAACCCAGGAGAAAAAGGCTCGAAGGTTCAGTCACTTGCGTGATACCACGTACAAAAACACTAAAGTGAGAAATCGCGGTACCATTATCATTATTGGTGTTGGTAAAGGGTGATGCATAGCTTCCCGCGGTATCACCGTTGACCAGCAAGTATGCAACATAGACATCTGGCGTAATCACACGACCATTACCGCCTTTCAAAACGATCATGACCTCTTCATAGGAGCCCCAGATATTATCGATGCTCCAGCTGCCTCCCATATTATTACCAATAATCGTCAGACCCACATCAACATGAGTTGTATCGACACCATCCAGGTCATCATCTTTTTGAGCCAGCATCCAGTCGTCGAAGCCAAACATCGCATCGTCGTTTACCGAATCCTGATTATCATTGTTGGTGCTTCCACCAGCGCAGTCGGCATTAGCTGTTATTCCCGCGTCCATAGTGGGCGTACAGCTGATTACGCCCCCCCAGGCAACGTTGGCCAGCATGCTCGCGGCCAGCAAAATCATCATGCGAAATTGTATTTTCATTGTCATATCCCCAGTACATCCTTGGGCAGTTAGTTGATAACGATTTCAACATCTGAAAGCAATACTCATACCAAATAGATATATTCTTTTTATTTCATCAACTTATATTAATTATCAAGTACGCAATCTCTCACCCATGTTAAATAAACTGACACTTACTCACTATATAGGCACTCTCACCCCCCTCACATTGCGCACCACAAGCCGCTCACTTCACCCTCTCTGACCAAATCGACCACTAAGTCAGCTTTCTTGCTTTGCTGTCAAAAGCTGGTAGTCTTCCCAACGATTTTACGCCGTCTGTTTTTTAGTCAAAGGTAAACCCATGCCCGTCCACGAGATTAATCACCCCCTTGTCCAACACAAACTCGCCATTCTTCGTGAGAAAGACATCAGCACCAAGCGTTTTCGTGAACTGGCCTCGGAAATTGGCGCCCTACTGACTTACGAAGCCACTCGCGACTTCGAAACAGAAACCGTGACCATCGAATGCTGGTCAGGCCCCACCGAAGTACAACGCTTAAAAGGCAAAAAGGTAACTATCGTGCCTATTCTACGAGCAGGCATTGGCATGATGGACGGCGTGCTGCAGATGATGCCCAACGCCAAGATTTCGGTGGTAGGTCTGTACCGGGATGAAGAAACCTTTGAACCCGTGTATTACTTTGAAAAGCTGGTGAAAGATATTGACCAGCGCGTAGCGCTCATTCTTGATCCCATGCTGGCAACCGGCGGTTCATTTTTGGCGACCGTTGATCTGCTCAAAAAAGCGGGCTGCAAACGCATCATGGGCTTATTTCTGGTTGCCTCTCCGGAAGGCATTAAAGCCGTGCACGAAAAGCACCCCGATGTAGAGCTTTATGTGGCTTCGGTAGATTCTCACCTCGACGACAAGGCTTACATCATCCCAGGCCTGGGCGATGCCGGCGACAAGATCTTTGGCACCAAGTAACATTTAATCACTATCGAGAACGCACTATGGAAAACATGAAATCCTGGCAAACGGCCTTAGTGGGTGCACAAATGCTTTTTGTAGCCTTCGGCGCGTTGGTTCTGGTGCCTCTGCTGACCGGATTGGATCCGTCGGTTGCCCTTTTTACTGCGGGCATTGGTACGTTGATTTTTCAGTGGGTCACAGGCGGACAAGTGCCTGTATTCCTGGCTTCTTCCTTTGCCTTTATTGCGCCCATTATCTACGGCACGCAAACCTGGGGTGTCGCCGCCACGATGGGCGGACTTATGGCCGCAGGCTTACTCTACATGCTACTGGCCGCGTTGGTGCAGTGGCGTGGCGTTGAATTGATTAATCGTATATTGCCTCCCGTCGTCATTGGCCCGGTAATTATGGTGATCGGCCTGGTGCTAGCCCCGGTTGCCGTTAATATGGCTACCGGCAAGTCCGGCGATGGCGCTATTGAACTGACACCTTACGATGCTTCACTGATCGTAGCAGGTATTGCCTTTGCGGTGACTGTACTCATCAGCTTGCTGGCGAAAGGCCTGTTCAGACTGCTGCCTGTTTTGGGCGGAATTACAGCTGGATATTGTGCCGCACTGTTTTTCGGCATGGTCGATTTCAGCGCCGTCAATGCGGCACCCTGGTTAGCGATTCCCAGCTTCACCACACCCGAATTCAACTGGCAGGCCATTTTGTACATCTTGCCCATTGCGATTGCGCCTGCCGTCGAACACATCGGCGATGTGACCGCTATCAGCTCAGTCACTGGCAAGAATTTTGTCAAAAAGCCTGGCCTGCAGCGCACTCTGCTGGGCGATGGTTTAGCCACCTCGGCCGCATCCATGCTCGGCGGACCGCCTAACACAACCTACTCGGAAGTGACTGGCGCCGTTGCGCTGACCAAGGCCTTCAATCCGCGCATAATGACCTGGGCCGCTATTTTTGCCGTGGTACTCTCTTTCTGTGGCAAACTGGGCGCCTTGCTCAGCACCATTCCTGTACCGGTAATGGGCGGCATACTGGTATTGCTGTTTGGCGCTATTGCCTCGGTGGGCATCAATACGCTGGTGCATGCCCGCATTGATCTCTCTGAAGCGCGCAATCTCACCATTGTTGCCGTTACGCTGGTATTCGGTATTGGCGGCATGGCTTTCCAACTAGGCGACCTGGCGCTTAAAGGCATTGGACTAGCGGCTATTGTGGCCATTCTGCTCAATGCTGTTCTACCACAATCTCTCAACGAGAAAAAAGCCGAACTCAACGATTCTCTTTAATCACACTCCTCCCAAAAGCCGGCCTGAGTGCCGGCTTTTTTTGTTTTTCATCCTTGCTCGCCTTGCCCTTGACCAACGACTAGCCAATTCTGATACGCATCTTTACAACGTATATATACACTGTATAGTTATAACAAATCATTCGAGGCAAGGAATATGAAGGTTGCCATTATCGGCGGAGGTCCCGCAGGGCTTTATGCGGCCTGCGCGATCAAACAAGCACGCATCGAGAGCGATATTACTCTGTTTGAGGCGCAGGGCGAGTCCCTGCACGCCAATGGACTGGGCTACACCCTACAACACCTGGGTATAAATCTACTCGCCAAAATTGATGCGAACTTTCAGCAGCATTTATTCACCAAAACACCACCACACCACATAAACGAAGCCCTATATAAAACCAACAACGATGCGCGCCGATTACCCTTTTCACCAGGCATCAGCGTTACGCGCCCCGCCCTATTGCACTATTTACGAGAACAGATGCTCCAAGTGGGGACACAGATTGAGAATCGGCATATTGATCAACAAGATCTTAAAATAATGGACAATCATTATGATCTCGTCATCGGGGCCGATGGAGTAAATAGTGCGGTACGTCAACGCTACAGCAACAAACTGGGCGCCAACACTCGTCCCTTGGGACTCCACTACTCCTGGTTTATCAATGAAACCGAACAAGTGCGCACCGAGGCCTGTTTTTACGCATTTAAGGCCCCCGAAGGCGTCGTGATGCTTACCTCTTACCCACTTACAAAAAATCGGCAGGTAGTCATTATCGAGATGAGCGAAGCGTGTCTCAGTAAAGGCAATTTTCGTGGCAAAACACCCGAACAGGCAGCTCCTTATCTCAACCAGGTTCTCAGCCAGAATGGCGACATCATGGACCTTCAAGCGGCGGGGCTGCCGTGGTACCGGTTTTACACCAACACCATAAACTCCCTTCACTTTGGCAAATTTGCCCTGGTAGGCGATGCTGCCATGGCCTTCCATTATAGTGCCGGCCAAGGAGTCACTAATGCTTTCACTATGGCCTTTACTCTGGCGACCTGTCTACAGCGCAATCCCAAGTTGAAAGACGCCCTGCAACACTACACACGGGCCAGCAAATTAGCCCTGCATAAGGCAGAACACCTTATGTTCCGCCGTGCACATTGGCTTGAAAATATCGACACTCACTTTGCCCAGAACGCAGACGAAGACCTCATTGATTTATTTCTAGGGAAGCGTCCCTCGCGCCCGCAACAACATATCGCCGGGCATACCGGATTCAATTCACTTGGCCTGTCACCGCACAGCAGTTAGACTCGCCACTGCAAAAAACAGCAGGAACTCAAGTGAAAGAAAAAAAATACCATCACGGTGATTTACGCAATGCCCTGGTGGAGGCAGCGATCGCTCTATTGCGGGAACAGGGCGCAGAAGCACTATCGCTAAGAGCGGTCGCCGCGCGTGCAGGCGTATCGCACATGGCACCCTATTCGCATTTCAAGAATAAAAAGCAATTACTGCAAAGCATTGCGGCATGGGGCTTCAAGGAATTGGCCAAGCGCATGCTACAGGACGCCGAACAACAGTCTGACGCCGATGAACTGGTACTATCCTACGGCACTACTTATGTCACTTTTGCTCTGGAGAACCCTCAGCTGTATCGCTTGATGCTGGGCCAGGTAGACACAGCCGGACGACGCAATTCTGGCAATGATCGAATTAGTGTCGCAATTAACCAGCCAGGCTTATCAGAAGAACTGGACGAATGCGCCAAGCGCCCTTTTGGTTTACTCAGCGACGCATTCAGCCAGCGTATTACGAACCCGGAGCAGGTAACCACACAAGCTCTGGGCGCTTGGTCTTTGGTGCATGGAATGGCCGCCCTGTTAATTGAAGGGCACTTTACCATTCCCGAGCACATGAGCATTAAAGGCTTTCTGGCACAGGCCGTTATCAGAGCACCGCTTAATCAGCCGACTTAATTGTGCCCGAACGGCACTTATTCACCCAACAATGGCTGACTTTCAGTACTTGCCCCCATGGGCAGAATACGCGGATTGGAAGCACTCGATAAATCCAGATAATAATGACTGAGCTCTGCGAACTGCAGCCTACTGCCACTGCCTCCCGTTTGCACAATCTCCTCGGTATACAGATTCATTCGCCCTTCCTCATCATCAATAATCACGCCACCCCAAACACTTTCGATAGACGCCTCGATTGTTCCAAGACTATTGACATCAATACCACCGGCCGCAGAGTACGGGTGCAGAGTTGCGTTAAAAATCAGACCTTCAGCAACATCAACCGCGCCAGTAGTCCCCGCATTATCGGTCGCCAGCAACACATACATGCGCATGATTTCATTGTCATTGCGCTTATCCAGAACAGGCATCCATTTCGCATCCTGATCACTGCCTTCTACCTCCAGTACGCTCAGGTTTGCGTCATTACAACTGCCATCACTGATCTGCGAAGCCGCACAGAACAGGGCGCGCGATTTATACTCATTATAGGTAGACACACACAGGTTCTCGGCAAGGTCCTTGCCAGTGCATGCGGCCGCACCGCCGTTGTCCTCAACGTTGGACAACTGACACGCCACCCCTTGATAGTTCTTGAAACACTCGTTCGAGCGCGTCGCAAAATACTGCAATGCACTCACATAAATGTCGCCATCGAGAGCATAGGCTTTCATGCCATAATGCGATTGCACATCCCCAAATATCACCTGTTCGCGCTGTTCTTTTGGCGAAGCGAAGCTAACACTGGGGTCAAACCATAGCAGCACATCTTTTTCGAGAAGGTTGGCAGTTACCAGCAAACGCTCACCGAACAGCTGTAATTCGAGCCCTCGCATGTAATTGTCACGGTAAGGCATATAGGCCAGGAATTGCGCATCATCAGTCTCATCGTTCAATTCACTGAGATGCCTATAATCACTCGCACTGCAGGGGTTATCGAGCGTGGGATCAGCTAGGCGCTCAGCCTCGGTATCACAATCCTCACCCGCGGGCTCGGGAATACTGCATCCCAGAGCAGCTTCACACTGGGTAAAAAACTGCCAATCTGCGTGGCGCGGATTATTGGCAATCGCGCAGGCATCAGGGTCGGGCTGGCTGTCACACTGCCTAAGATCAAACTGCGAAAAATAGTCCGGTCTGGAAAAGTCCTCAAGCAGCATAAGATTGAGCGAGTCATCCGATCTATCGAAACTGCGCGTTAGCGTAGGAACAACCCGATCAGTCTCATAATTTTTGTAGAACAGCTTTGCTCCCTCGACAATGAACAGCTCATTTCCATTGAGCAGCGTCTCCAGGCTTGTAACGTATTCATCAGCACCCGATATTTTTGCCTCAAGCTGATAGACACGATTGGAGAGCACGCTTTCGATTTGCGCATCGCTGAGATCAAACAAGTCTCCGCCGTTAATGAGAAATACATCCCGGCCAATCTGAATCAGATACTGCAAACCCTCCAGCTCTGTCACTTCAAACAGATAGGCAGGCGTTTCAATACCATCAATACTGACCAACCCAAACTGCTGAATACTGCGCGCCTGTTCCCACTGCAGATTGTATTGATCATCGTAAAAACGCAGCATTTGGTCTTGCTCGTCGTAACCAAGCAACCCCACATCCATCTGACTATCACCCGAAATAGCGGTCACATCATCGTCAACCCAGCCAAACACGGGTTGTGCGGTAGCCATCGATGCTTCCACTACGGGCAGCTGGCGCGTCAGGCAGGTCTCGGGATCGGGATTGGTGCCGTTTTCATCTTCACAACGTTGACCGGTTGTTGCATCAAAGCGGTAATTGAGACTCAGCTCGTAATAAATACGCTGCACACTCAAATCACGACAATCATCCTCGCCACCATCTCCATTGGCGGTCATCACAAATACGGCGTTGTCATGCAGTGTTTCAAAGATCACTTCCTGCCCACCCAGAGCTTCTGTACGCGCAATTTCATACTTGGGATACAGCGCGCACACTTGGTGTGGAAAATTGTGCAAGCGGGCCACCTGATCGGTACCGTGGTTGATTTTATAAACGGTATCGTTGCGCACAAGAATACTGTACTCAATATCGCCACGGGCATCCGCAACCGTATTAAGTTTTAGGGAAATCAGCCCGTCGGCTTCAAACACCATTTCCGAAACTGCGGGTACCGTCTGTGGATCAAAGCTGTTGAGAGAGATCGCCTCGTTTTCCGAATCAAGCTGGTAAAACGCTTTCTCTATAGCAACAAAAACCGGTTCACCGGGTCCAACGGGGTCGGGTAACACCAGCGGCTCCTCGGCGACGGGCTCTGAACCTTCTTTACTAGGGCAGCCTGTTAACACAGAGAGCGCACACACCGCCAATATGGTTTGCGCAAAAAGGCGCTTCATCACAGCTATCAATCCTTTTGCCTGCTATTCAAAAAATATAGCGAAAATGGGGACAAAGTATTATATCGGGCCGGCGCCCAGATATAAGCCAGTCGCCCTGCGATTGGGAGTTTGTTCACACTAAATGCGCGACCTGATAACAAAAAGTGGCTATATGGTGTGCAGACAAAGATGGAGATGCCGCACAATACTGCGCTACAGTATTGCTTACGCGCATGCAATGTGAGATGGATAAAGCATGGATATACCAGGCGCGCCGCCCAAAGCGACGCTGCAACCAACAGGCACCGCCCCGCGGAGCACCACTACGCCAGTCGCGCTCGAAACCCTCGGCTTGCAGCAGGGCAGCACCTATCAAGCAACCGTGATTGGTCCGGCCAAAGCCACAGACAATGTGCCTACCACCAATCTTACCGATAAAGTCGTGCAGGAATATCTCGTCCAGTTGCAGGGCAAAGCCATACTGGTCAGCAGCAGCAAAACACTGAAAACCCAACAACACTTGCTGGTGCAATTAAACCAGACCACGCCACCACAATTGCAGGTTGTCGCCACCGCCCCAGCAACAGATCAAATCAACAGCCCAAAACTAAGCGCTCCACAAGTCGATACCCTGTTGCGCGCGCTAACTCCACTGATGGCCAAGCAGAGCTCTTTGTCGCAAACGATCCAGCAACTGAACATCTGGTTAACGAGCGACTCACCCATACCAACCCAAACGCAGGCACTGGCACGTGCATTTCAGAAAGTACTGCAACAACACGCACTGCAGCTAAACAACGCATCATCAAATACTGCCTCATCAAAAGTCGATGACGGCAGCATGTCGAATCCGCTGCGCGCACCCAGCAATGTATCGTTGGCAGGACACAAGACAGAGGGAAAAACAGGACAGACACTTCCCGCAATAGCGGTCGCGCAGAACGCGCTCAATTTACTTCCCCAGATACGCCAACAGCTGTTAAATGGCGGTAACTTCTTTGAGCAGAATCTGTCTCTCGTACTGACCAACCAAACCGGCAAAGCGGCGCCTGGTCAACACTATTCGGCAACCCAAACACCTCCCGCTTCAACCCCGCAAGACACCCAAACCCAGCAAGCCAAAATACTCACTCTGGCGCAACAACTACTCAGCCCCTCAGCTAAACCAGCCGGTGAATCCCCAGCCGGCACAAACAACCCTGCGGGGACCCACACAGCAACCGCCGGAGCAAGCGCCACAACCTCGCAAAATTCCACCGGCATGAGCAATGCCGCGCAAGCTTTACAAGCCATGCAGCAACTACTCAGCGGCCACAACAGCCCGGCCATGCGAGAACTGCTTAATACCTTGCTGCAACCTGCCAATGGTGGAGCGAGCACCAGTCCTCCGCAATCCACCACACAGGTGCTCACCAGTGACCTAAAAGGGCAAATCATGCAATTACTGGGAGCACTGCAAAGCGAGCGCGCGCCCTTGCAGCCAGGGGCCAAACTGCCCGCCTTCGCACAAGTGGATCTACTCAAAGCCCCTTTCGACTTTCCCCACCCGGGCAGCAGTAACATGAGTAAAGCCGCCGCAGTACTCAGCGAAGAACCACTTTCTACCGGTCAACTGTTGCGGCTCATGGCCAGCATGCTCAACCGCCTGCAGTTCAATCAGTTAAACAGTCTTTACCAATCACACACCGCCAGTAGTGACGGCACATTGCAACAATCCTGGTTCTTTGAGCTGCCCATACTTAGTGAGCAACAAAACATGCAAGCGCTCAGTCTTCGTGTAGATCGCCGCGAAGACGAGACCCAAACCAAACATAACGACAGCCGCAAGCAGGCCATTCAGTGGCAGCTCACCCTGAGTTTTGACCTGGACCTGCTTGGCCCCCTGTATGTGCAACTGAAGCTTTGCCCTCCCCGAGTGAGTTCTGTCGTATGGGCCGATAAACCATCTACCTTTGCCCTGATACAGAAGGAGCGTGAACTATTACGACACAACCTCAGCGCATTGGGGCTCGAAGTCGAAGATATTCAGTGCCAGCAGGGCTGGCCCAAACAGGATCGAACACAATTGCAACATCAACTGGTGGATATTAAGGCATGACTGAGCAAACTCGCGCCGTTGCACTCAAGTATGACGAGGTTAGCGCTCCACGAGTGACTGCCAAAGGTGACGCACAAATTGCCGAGGAGATTATACGTCTGGCCCAGGAGCATAATGTTCCGCTTTACGAGAACGCAGAATTGGTAGAAGTACTGACGAGACTCGAACTTGGTGAAGAAATCCCCGAGCTCCTATATCGGGTGATTGCCGAGATCATCGCCTTTGCTTACTATCTTCAGGGCAAAGCACCTAAAGACTTCAGGGAGCCCGGCGCGGATAAAACCAAAGAAGATCGTTGACCTGCCGCTGAGCCATCTATACTAACTAGTTAACAACGAAGCCGCTTGCAATCGGCCACCATAACGACACACATGAGCTTGACTTTCCATGGCGCAATCTGATCACCAGATATTGACCCATTCCAAGGCATACCTGTTTGCCACCTTTTCACTCTTGCTGCTCACTATCGGCTATCTGGCCACCGGCCAGCTGCTGTCAGGGCTCATGTCAGCCGGACTCGGCCTGACACTGGTTGCGTTGCGCTGGCCCCCTGGTTTTAAACCACAATGGACCAGTGCACATTATTCCAAACTATGCACAGTCGTCATGTCACTACTTTCACTGGCATTACTCTGGTTCGACCCGGACGGCATGCAGCTCTGGTGCTACAGCATCCCCTTACTGATGTTTTTCATCTTTGAATTCAAGCCCGCCATTTGGTTGGTGGGCGCCTACACCCTCATACTCTCTCTTATCCTCGGTACACGCCAGGACCCCATCCACAATATGGAATTTGGCTGGCACTATATTTTGCTGATTGGCATCAGTTTCAGCCTCGTTTATTTGCGCGAATTACGCCGCCGGCAACTGAAACCGTTGCGCCGCACCGACAATTTGACCATGGCTGCCACCCGCGAACATCTGGATGATGATCTGGCTAAAGAAGTCCAACGCAGCGAACGGGAGGGTAGTGATCTGGCCGTCATGGCACTGGCCATCGATCCGATTTGTCTGTCGCGCCTGTCGCCAAAGGAACAGGATACCGTCACTGTCGATATCGGCCGACTGCTGCACAACAACCTGCGCCTGTTCGACAGCTACTATCGCTGGCAAGCCCATGAATTTCTGATCGTCTTGCCACACACCAGTTCGGCACAGGCCATCAAGATTGCCAATGCACTCAGGGTCAGAGTACGTAAAGAAATTCGACTTAACGATGAGCCGGTTACTATCAGCGTGGGCATTAGTGGACTCAATGTCGGTGACGATGGCCATGCACTTTGCCAGCGTGCCACCCAGGCCTTGCAGAGCAGCCAGGAAAAAGGCCCCAACCGCACCCAACTGTTCCGCGACAATGACGAAGAAATGGGCGACGAGAACGACACGCAGGAAGAAGGACGTCAGGATTCATGAAGACCGATCAACAATTAATGGCGAGCATCAGTGCTGCTCTCTATCTGCTGACCAGCCTCATCATGTTCGCCCTCGCTGTTCAAAATTACCGCTACGGCCTGTTCGAACTGTGCTACACCGCCAGCCTGCTGAGCGGCCTGTACCTAGGCGCCGCCGGCTACGCCCGCTTTGCCCGAGCCGCCAAGATGCTGCGTGGCATGAGTCAGATTGTGCTGGCTATCAGCGCATTGCTCATACTCATCGAGAGCTGGGACGCTGCTTCTTATACCCGTTACTGGGCGTATCCGCTGGCTCTTCTGAGCTTTGTCACTCTGCGCCATGCCCACGCCATGATTGCCAACGCTGTTGTACTAGTACTGCTTGCCATATTGTTGTGGCAACAAAGCAACTTGCTGCTGAGTCTGGCCTTCGTGAGCAGCTTCTCCCTGCTCATAGCGCTCGCCAGCACCTTTGCCCAACTGCATCAGCGCCGCAGTCGCACTCTGGTAGAACTCGAAATACGCGATCCACTCACCGGCGCCTATAATTTCCGTCACCTTGAAGACACTCTGGGCAAGGAGATTTGTCGCGCGGACCGCACGGGCAAGGCACTCTCACTCATCGCACTGGAAATCGACTATTTTCCACAGATCATCGATTTACACGGCCCGGTGACGACGCAGGATTTGGTCAAACAATTCGCCGATACACTCGGGGCAATGATTCGTGCCGGAGACAGCCAATACTGCGACAGCAACCACAGTTTCTATCTGTTGCTTCCCTGCACACCTCCAGAAGGCGTAGTAGTGATTGCGGAGCGTATACGCCGAACCATTGAGGAACAATCATGGCCTGTTGTCGACAGCATAACCGTCAGCCTGGGCTGCAAAGCCTATCGTCCAGGCCAACAGCAAAGCGATGCCAACATGCTGATTAACGATGCCAACATTGCGCTGGTCGAGGCGCAAAAGAATGGGCATAACCGCGTTTGCCACCATGACTAAGCCCCATGAATGCTGAGACTTTTCAGCCAGTCATCGACTGGCTGACCCTGCACCCAAACTGGATCTTATGGGCCATTCTGCTCATCGCCTTTGTCGAATCTCTCGCACTGGCGGGCATTGTTGTGCCCGGCGTACTATTACTGTTTTTAGTGGCCGCCCTGGCCGGCAGTCTGAGCCTTCCTCTGGAGCAGATACTCATTGCCGGGTTTATTGGCGCGGTACTGGGAGACGGCATCAGCTTTTATTTGGGCCACCACTTTAAAGAGCGCCTGCATGGAATCTGGCCGTTTGTCCGCTACCCCAACGCTATGGCCGCGGGTGAACGCTATTTTCATCGCCATGGTGGCATTAGTGTGGTGCTCGGCCGTTTCGTGGGCCCTATTCGCCCGGTAATGCCTTTGGTGGCTGGCATGCTGGGCATGTCACCGCTACGTTTTGTAAGTTTTAACATTGGGTCCGCAGTGGCCTGGTCACCATTTTACTTGCTACCGGGCTACGTAACCGGCACAGCAGCTCACAGCATTGTTCCGGAGCGCTTTTACAGCACCTTAACGGCATTGGTCATTCTGCTTTTTGTCTGCGCCCTATTGTTTCGCTGGCTAAGCCTAAAGCTGCAAAAAGGCAGCCCCTGGTATGAGAATCTGGCAGCCTTGCGTTCCCGCTCCAGGCTGTTTCATGACGTGTGGATAGCGCTAACTAAATACCAACGCGGACCCAGCGAGTTTCCTCTGGCGTCACTTTGCCTGCTGGCCATCAGCATTGTGTTCTTTACACTGTGGTCACTGCTGACTCTCAACAGCGGCATCATTCGCGAACTGGACGAGAATGTCTTAACGTTGGCGCTGGCTCTGCGCAACGACACGCTGGATAACATTCTGGTGGCACTCACCATGGTGGGCGACGAGGCCTTTTTATACTGCGCGTTTGCTCTGTTTATTGCGGTGATGCTGGCACAGGGGCGCCCCATGGCGGCCATTCATTTACTCTGCGCCGGACTGGCTACGGCAGCGATCACCCATGCCCTTAAATTTGGTTTTGGCGTCCCCCGGCCCGAACACATGCAAGCGACTTTTAGCTCCATGGCCTACCCCAGCGGACACAGCAGCGGCGCGACCGTTCTCTTTGGCCTGGTAGCCAGCTTTTTCGCCCAAAGCAGTGCCCGCGATAAGCGCTGGCTGGTGTATCTTGGCTTTGCACTCCCCATTGTGACCATTGCCTTAACACGTGTACTTCTGGGTGCACACTGGTTGAGCGATATTATTGGGGGAGTTGTGCTGGGCTTAGCGGTGTGCGCTGCAACACGCGTGTGTTACAGCCGCTATACCATTTGGCAAAACGACCAGCGCCGACAGCGCGATGCATGGATCTGGGGGATCGGCGTAAGTATCTGGCTACTAACTTTATTGCTCTATATCAACTGGCGCTTTGACGCCGCCTTGTTGAAATACCCGCTCGCCTAAACCCTCAGGCCGTCATGGCCTGTAACTGAACCGCAATATTTTCGAGTCGGGTGAGCGGATCATCCATTTCCAAAAGCCGCTGTTTTTCACGATTATCAAGCGGCAGCAATTCCGTTAGACGCCACGCCACCTGGCGGCCATCCTCATAATCAATAACCAGATTGAGTGCTTCGATCATCGGGTGCTGCACCAGCGCCATGAGCACATCCTTGAGGTCTTCGTAGCGTTCCGGCAGCGCGACAAACTCGCCTTCTTCGAGCGGGGCCACCTGTCCCCGCCACAGGCCATCGTCTTGCCGGTAAGGATTGGTGATACGCACGCGCTGCTCACCTTGTACGGTGATCTCAAGCAGACCGTTTTCACTTTTTTCAAAATCAACGATACGACAATAGGTGCCGTGTCGGTAAAACGCACTCTGCCCCTGCGAAAGGGTGTCTCCATCCCGTAATAGCACGATGACAAAACCGGCATCCTCTTTCAGGCAGCGACTCACCATGTCGAGATAACGCGCCTCGAATATGCGCAGGGGAATGCGCCCCCCAGGACAAACCAGAGCATTGAGGGGGAACAGTGGTACTTCTTGTTTCATCTCAATCACCTCGCAAATGCACATACTTTACGGACGTGCCACTCTCATAACCAAAATGTAGGTGCGATTGGCAATATTTCAATGACTAGTTTAACTCTGCGCAATCCGCGTAGCACGCATAACATCCGTAACGCCTGAAAGGGGCAACGGGACACATTTTCTGCTATTCTTGCGGGCCTTGTTTTATTAATCGATCAGAGCAGAGACCAGAGATGCCGACTTACCGTTCCAAAACCTCGACCCACGGCCGCAACATGGCGGGAGCGCGAGCTTTGTGGCGTGCCACGGGGATGCAGACCGAAGATTTTGAAAAACCGATTATCGCCGTTGCCAATTCCTTCACCCAGTTTGTACCGGGCCATGTGCACCTCAAAGACATGGGGCAACTGGTTGCTCGCCAAATCGAAAAAGCTGGTGGTGTCGCCAAGGAATTCAACACCATCGCCGTAGATGATGGCATCGCGATGGGCCACGACGGTATGCTTTACAGCCTACCGAGTCGCGAAATCATTGCAGACTCAGTGGAATACATGGTGAATGCACACTGTGCCGATGCGCTGGTGTGCATCTCCAACTGCGACAAAATCACTCCCGGAATGCTGATGGCAGCACTGCGTCTTAATATCCCTGTCGTGTTTGTTTCCGGCGGCCCCATGGAAGCCGGTAAAACCAAGCTCTCGGAGAACAAGCTCGACCTGGTCGATGCCATGGTTATCGCCGCTGATGACAGCGCCGATGATGAGACCGTTGCTGAATATGAGCGCAGCGCCTGCCCCACCTGTGGCTCGTGCTCAGGTATGTTCACTGCCAACTCCATGAACTGCCTCACCGAGGCCATCGGTTTATCCTTGCCCGGTAACGGCACGACGCTGGCCACACACGCTGACCGTGAGCAACTGTTTTTGCGTGCCGCCGACCTGATCGTAGACATTACGCGCCGTTACTACGAGCAGGACGACGAGTCGGTACTGCCCCGCTCCATTGCCAATCACAAGGCCTTTGAAAATGCCGTCATGCTGGATGTGGCTATGGGTGGCTCCACTAATACGATCCTCCATCTGCTGGCAGCCGCACAAGAGGCCGAGCTGGACTTTGATCTTAAAAATATCGACGAGCTGAGCCGCCGCATTCCACAGCTGTGTAAAGTGGCGCCGAATTCACCCAAGTACCACATTGAAGATGTGCACCGTGCTGGCGGTATCATGGGTATTCTGGGAGAGCTGGATCGTGCTGGCATACTGCATACCGACCTTCCCACCGTGCATAGCCCTACTATGAAAGATGCGCTGGATCAGTGGGACATCATGCGTAACAGCAGCAGCGAAGTAGCCCAATTCTTTAAGGCAGGACCCGCGGGTATTCCCACCCAAACCGCTTTCAGCCAGAGCACACGCTGGCCAACCCTGGACGGCGACCGTGAAAATGGCTGCATTCGCTCCATCGACCACGCGTTCTCTCTCGAAGGCGGTCTGGCTGTGCTTTACGGCAACATTGCCGAAACCGGCTGTGTGGTAAAAACCGCCGGTGTCGACGAATCCATCCATACCTTTACCGGACGCGCACGCATCTTTGAAAGCCAGGATGCTGCAGTAAAAAGCATTCTTAACGACGAGGTGGTTGCCGGTGACGTGGTGGTTATCCGTTACGAGGGCCCCAAAGGCGGCCCCGGTATGCAGGAAATGCTTTACCCCACCAGTTATCTAAAATCCAAAGGGTTGGGCAAGGACTGCGCACTGCTGACGGACGGTCGCTTCTCAGGTGGTACGTCGGGTCTGTCTATCGGGCACGTGTCGCCCGAAGCAGCCTCTGGTGGCGCCATCGCTTTGATTGAGGAAGGTGACACCATCATCATCGACATCCCAAAACGCCGCATTGATGTTGACGTAAGCGACGAGGTATTGGCAGAGCGTCGTGCCAAAATGGAAGCCAAAGGTGAACAAGCCTGGAAGCCCGCAGCACCGCGCGAGCGTAAAGTTTCTAGCGCACTCAAGGCCTACGCCATGCTAGCGACCAGTGCCGACAAAGGCGGCGTGCGCAATTTGGACATGCTCAAATAGTCATTGCGTGGCAGAAACGAAGGCTGGTGATTCACCAGTCTTCGTTAATTAAGCGTCGCAATACAAAAGTGTTAACTTATTTGACGCTCTTCAAGTGACGCCGGCTTAGCACCAACCGGAGCAAACCAACACTGAGCAGGGTCACCGTGCCAGGTTCGGCCAATACCACTGTTTGAACAACGAGAGACTCGTTGTTGCGTGAAGAGTCTTCGGATGAATTGGCGTTCGCGCTAACTGCCAAAAGACTCATCATTAGCGCGATCAGAAGACGTTTCATAAGCCTTACAACCTTGCTTTGTTGAAATCGCGCCTGCACTAAACAGACTTCAACGACACAAGGCTACAAAGCGTTCGATTTGCGCGACAAGATCCAAAAAAAACCATGTAATCAGGCAGTAAGCGTAAAAACACTATTCAGCTTTCCGATAACCGCTAAATAAGCTGACAGATAATCACTCAACAATAGCACAAGGGGAGCAAGCCAATGATTCGCGCCTATGCCGCACACAGCGCAGGAGAAGCACTCCAAGCCTTTGAATACCAGCCCGACGCGCTGCGCGATGATGAGGTAGAAATTCAGGTAGAACATTGTGGTATTTGCCACAGCGACCTGAGCATGATCGATAACGAATGGGGCCGCTCAAGCTACCCTCTGGTACCAGGCCACGAAGTCGTCGGCCGTATCTCAGCACTTGGCAGCAACGTGCGTCACCTGCAACGAGACCAGCGTGTCGGCCTTGGCTGGCACGCGGGTTATTGCCTGCATTGCAACCAGTGTCACCGCGGAGATCATAACCTTTGCCAAGAAGCAAAAGGCACCATCATCAATCATCACGGTGGTTTTGCCGAACGCGTGCGCGCTCAAGCTACCAGCATCGTGCCACTACCAGAAAGCCTCGATGCCGCCAGTGCCGGCCCACTATTTTGCGGCGGAATCACCGTATTTACGCCTTTTCTGGACTACGGTATTTCACCGACCGCCAAAGTGGGCGTGATCGGCATCGGCGGATTGGGGCACTTGGCCCTGCAGTTTGCCCGCGCCTGGGGCTGCGAAGTGACTGCATTCACATCGTCTTCAGCCAAGGCCGATGAAGCCAAATCACTGGGCGCGCATCACACCATCAACTCTCGCGATAAAGCTGCCCTGGAGCAGGCGGCAGGAAAGTTCGATCTGCTAATCTCTACAGTAAACGTAAAACTCGATTGGAACCGCTATCTCAACACTCTGGGGCCTCGCGGACGCCTGCACTTCGTTGGTGCCACCCTCGAGCCGCTTGATATTGGTGCCTTTAACCTCATCGGCGCACAACGCGAAGTGTCGGGCTCCCCCGTAGGCAGCCCATCGGCCATCGCAACCATGCTGGAGTTTGCAGCGCGCCACCAGATTACGGCAAGGGTTGAGCATTTCCCCATGTCGCAGGTTAA
Source organism: Oleiphilaceae bacterium (assembly GCA_041589495.1). Taxonomy (GTDB): domain Bacteria; phylum Pseudomonadota; class Gammaproteobacteria; order Pseudomonadales; family Oleiphilaceae; genus PZPK01. The sequence goes on from JBFHVM010000005.1 coordinate 20,890, forward strand.
CGATGCCCTGCAACAACTGCGAGAAGGCAAAGCCCATTACCGCATCGTGCTCGACGCCGATTGGAATTGAGCACAGCCCTGCTAGAGCTGCTCTCTGCCATGCGGCGCTAGCAGGTTTTGATCCGGCCCTACGGGCACAATGCGCGTGGGGTTAATGGTCTCGTGGCTGTAGTAGTAATGCGTTTTGATATGCTCAAAATCAACGGTTTTGGCCACACCAGCATATTGATACAAGTCGCGTAAATAGGCAGACAGATGCGGATAATCCGCAATGCGACGCAAGTTGCTTTTAAAATGCCCGTAATACACGGCATCAAAACGCACCAGGGTCGTAAACAGCCGCCAGTCGGCCTCGGTGATTTGCGCGCCACATAGGTATCTTTGCCCGCTCAGCCTTTCATTCAGTTGATCCAAGGCCACAAAGAGTGCCTCGACATGCTTTTCGTAGACCTCCTGTTTGGTTGCAAAACCTGCCTTGTAAACGCCATTATTGATCTTGTCGTAAACCAGTTCATTGATCGCATCGATGTCATCACGCAGGCCCGCCGGGTAAAAATCCTGTTGATCACCAGTGATACCGTTAAAAGCTGAATTAAACATGCGGAGAATGTCGGCAGACTCGTTATTGACGATACACTGTTGCTGCTTATCCCACAGTACCGGTACCGTCACCCTTCCCGAATAGGTGGCGTCGACCCGAGCATAGAGCTGGTGCAGATAATCTAGCCCTAAAAAGCGATCCTGTTCCGAAAAGGCCCAGCCATGTTCCAGCATTTTAGGCTCGACAACCGTCAAACCAATGTGAGGCTCGAGCCCCTTTAAATGGCGCATAATCAGTGTACGGTGAGCCCAAGGGCAGGCAAGTGAAACGATCAGATGATAGCGATCGGACTCCGGACGAAAACCGTCTTCACTGGCATCCTCACGGATCCAGTTTCTGAATTGAGAGTCCTGTCGAATGAATTCACCATCATTGGATTCGGTGTCATACCATTTGTCCTGCCATTCTCCGTTCACCAGTAAACCCATTGCGCTAGCTCCTCTAAACTCATCGAAAGTGATTACAGTGTGCCTTGCCAAAGCGTACGCACCAACAGGGGCTAGTCGATCAGTTTGTTCAGATTTTTTGACTTGTTTCAGACTCAACAGATAGCGTCAGGGCGTGTCGGGCATCACGCATTCAGCACGCGCAGGGCTGTCATTACAGCGAATTTTCCAAAGCATGGATAAGGCCCGGGGATCAAACTTGTTTTCAATCTTGAGCGTGAGGCGAATATCCTTAAAAAAGCTATCCAATTGCTCCTTGGTTTGCTGGCTGGTTTTTATCCAGTAATGAGGAGGGATGGTTGACTCGGCTTCGGCGATCAAATCCAGCATAGCCTTGAGACGATTGACCGTGTAATGACGCATACGTTTACCAAAATCATCGGCAAAGTCTTCGCGCCGCGTAATCAGCTCGAGCATACCGTAAAACATGCGATCTTCGAGAATGCCGCCCTTCTCACCCAAACCACGGTACAGTTCAAAAGTGTTGTAGGCCAGCGCCGGCATAATGATCACATCCAGCCGACCACTATTAAAGTTACCGGCAAAGGTAGACAGTGTTTCGTGCACGGGCGTCGCATTGGCTAACTTGGCAAAGGTCCAGGTTTGGATATCTTTATTTAAACTGGCAATCTTTTTACCGCGCATGGCATCGATACTGTTGATGCGACGATCTCGTACATAGGCGTACATGGAACCGATCGGCATGGCCGAAACCACTTCGTACTCTTCCTGCGTCATTAACTCACCGGCCCGCTCACGAGTAAGGGTTGCCAAGGCCATGTGCAAACTGCGCTCCGAAGTGAGCCCACCGATGGCGTCGAGCGTTCCGGGAAAAGTTGCAAAATCACGTGCCAGAATCGCGGTCACCAACGCCATACTGCATTTACCGTCGCGCAAATCCTGTGCGGCGAGGTTTTCATCGGCGTAGGGTAAAAACTCCAAATCGAGGCCCCAGTGAATGGCGGTGGGCACCAAATCGCCAAAAAATGCCATCACTGGGCCATTTTTACCCACCGGATCCCAAACACAGACCTTACGTGCCAATAACTGGCCTGCAGCATGGGTGGTACTGACAAATACCAGGGCCAAGCCCAGTGCCAATAGCGTTTTGCGCCCAAAGTGAACTATCTGCTTCAAGAGTAAAGTCTTCTTAATCGGTTTGTGACAGGTGCAACTTAACTTTGCTGAAGCAAGAGTATATCGTATGCGCTCTCTGGTAAAAGCTCGCCAGTCCGCATTTTGAGGGTCATTCGGGGCACTTGTGTTAACTCAACCGCATCTCCATATTGTCGCAGCCATGATGCTATGCCTTGTTTCGCTTTTAAGCAGCCTTGCAGGCAGCGCCAGTGCGAATAACGGCGAACAAAAAGAGGCCCCTCCGCCCAATGTCGATTTTATTGGCGGTTATTTTGAAGATGGCGTGTATCGCTGCTATGCCGAGCCCTGCTTTACTATCCATCGTGATTCTTACCCCACCATTAACCGTATTCCCTTTCGTATGCGCGACTGGCCGCACTGGCTGGATATTGACGGCAATTGTCAGAACGAAGACTTGCAAACGCTTTATCGTGAGAGCGAAGTAGAGCCCGACTACGGCGAAGACGACCCCTGCGAAACTATCTACAGCGGCCTCTGGAAAGATCCGTATACCGGAGCGACCATTGAAGAGGCGGGGCTCATGGCGATTGATCATCGCATTAGTCTACAAGAGGCCCACCTTTATGGCGCCACCTCCTGGCCCCGCAAAAAGCGCGCCTTGTTTGCCAATGCCCCGGACAACCTGATCGCGGTCTCGGCCAAGGCCTATCAGGAACGCGCCGGGCGAGGCACCAGAGAATGGCTACCCGACAACCAGAAATACTGGTGTGATTACGTGGTACATCGGGAGCGCGTGGCACGCCTCTTTGAACTGCACTTTCCTGCCGAAGAACAGGCGGTGCACAAGCGCATTAAACAACTCTACTGCAAATATTAAGAGCGTGTCGCAAACAAAACTTTAATGACCTCAGATGTCGTTAATAGTGCTTTCAACATGGGTCTTTATTGCAAAACACAGTACGTTCTTGAGCAAATTTGCCTCGCCGGCAAACCCTCAAATTGACTCTGTCACACCCTTTTACGGCCGGCCAAGCCATCAAATTAGGGGCTTTTTCAGGTTGAAACAGGTCATTATTCCTCTCTGACCGTTCCCATCCGGGTAAAAATTGGTTAGCCTGCCCATAAGATGTGAAGCAGGATTCATCTCTTTCTTTCCGTCTGGGGACGCCCGTCGATAATCTATACCAGGGCAGCAAAGTAAGAGTTAAAAACAATAAACTCTTTGCTGTACTTTGTAGCAGGACGCAAAAAATAAAAACAACAGACTAAAGGGTCCGATTATGTCTACGTTATTTCCACGTATAAAAAACTCAAAAAGTAAAAAGCCTTCGTGGCTGGCACGCTGTGCACTCAGCCTTGGCATGGCCTTTGGTGCTTCTCAGGCGCTGGCGGCCGACAACTGTTACATCATGGTCCACGGCCATGGTACGCAGGGTAATGTGGGTAGCAATGCACTGAACTACTGGAGTAGCTATAACTTCAGTGAGTACGCCGGCAGCTCCTTTTTCGATGATTTGCTAGGCCCCGGTGATAATTACGCCATTGTCGGCTACGACTCCACCGATGCCAGCGGTTATCCTTACTGGCGTAATGAAACGGCAGGCGAAATCGCCCGCCAGATTATCTCAATCAAGCAGGGCAATGGCGATGGTTACAATCATCCACAGGCAGGCACCCAATGCTCGGCGAATGATAATTTCTGGGTAATCAGTCATAGTCAGGGTGCGCAGCAGATGATGTTTATTGCAGGTAATGCGGTATCTGGCTCTCCCAATTACAACACCGCCTACACGGCCACTTCTTCCGTCTCGGTGAGCTACAGCTCAGCGATGAGCGGTGTATTGGGTATTTTTGCTTTGGGTGGTGCAGTCACCGGAACAGAAGGGGCTGACCGCATCTGTAACGGTAACTGGCTCGACTCCCTTATTAACTTTGCGTTTTTGGGTCGCGACTGCAACCCCAGCATTGAGTGGCTGCAAACCAACGATGTGTACACCGCACGCAGCTATATCGGTACTAATTTAGGCGCGCCCTATTATGTACTGGGTGGTTACAAGGGTTTCCCTGGCCTGGAAAGCGCATCTTCATCAATGATTGCGGGTGAAGACGATGGCTACATCAACCTCGCTTCACAAATGAGCTGCGCCGGGTCGGGCAAACGTCCCATTGAAGAAGATCTCAACGAGTATCGTCGTTTCCTTGGTGTGTCCTACGGTAGCCCTACATTCCGCTGTAATAACGCAAATAAAGGCACCCCACGCACTTATAACATGGCCAGTGTGTATACCGACCACGATGCCGAGCGTAACGCTGGTATCGCTGCACCAGGTTATACCAGTATCGAAAACGGTATTACCTGCGGCAATGGTCAGAACATGGCAGGCCGCATAGGCACCTGTACTAACTAGTAACGTGCAGGCAGGTCGGAACCTCTTCCTCCTCTTTTGGGGTTTCGACTTGTCCTCAGCAAAGCTCAATGGAAGGCAACTATGAAGTTTCGCTTTGTGGCAGTATTTTTGATGCTTGGCCTGGTGGCACTCCTCATTCAAATGGGAACCCAGAGAGAGGGTGACAACACAGTCACACCCGCTATGGCAGCAGCAAGCTCGGTTTCAGCCGATAAACATCGCTCCGCGATGCAATTCCCAACTATAACGCCTGATCAGCCCCCCGTCACACCTACAGCAACTACCAATATCGATACGCCAGCTCTCAGCCCTATAGAGCGTATTCGCGCCATTCAGGAAAAAACCGCATTACACCAGAGCGTTCTGGAGGACCATGCCCGCTTCAGTCGCTATCCCGCACACAATCGCCGCTTCGAATCGGCGCAAGCCGACCCGGTGTTGCGTCACTACGGCACTGATGAACGCGTCACCTACAGTGAAGACAAACAATTTGCACTCAGCGTGGCCAGCGACCAGAAATACTATTTGCCCTCGCAAACCGTATATCTTAGCGCGAAATTGCTGGATGCTTCGGGTCAGGCGCAACCCGGCGCCTATGCAGCACAGCTGATCTACAACGAAACCGTTTCTTTAGGGTATCTGGAATTTAGCGATGCACAGGGAGACGGCACATATCAGACCCATTTGTCGCTCAGTGATTTTGGTAATCAGATCCTTCCGCCAGGTCTATATAAAGTACTGATTACGGAACAGCGGTCAGAACTCGTCGATGCCGTGGCGTTTGTGGTCTCGGAACCCGTCATCAAACTGACGGGGGAATACCGAGAGGCACTGACTGCCAGTGGCGATCTTATCTTTGAAGTGGAGGTGGATGTACAAGAGGCCAATCGCTTTTACCTGCAGGCTTCACTGTATACCAGCAGCGATCAGGCTATAGGCAGCTCCCAGTTTGCGAATGAGCTGGCTCCCGGCCGGCACTGGTTGCCACTCAGTTTTCATGGCCGCCTGATTCATGACCAGGCCGAACACGGCCCCTACTGGCTTAAAAACGTTTCGATAGCCAAAGTGGGCGTACCGATGGAACGCATTCCCTTACAACAAAATCGCTTCTATTCGCGCAGCTACCGATTGGAAGAGCTCAACGATCAACCCCACCGAGAGGCGAATAAAGAAGGCTAGACAAAGCCAACCCTACGCTCGACAATTTTTAATTGAAAGGCATGCGTAATGCGCAAAAGCATTAAGACTGGAAGACGGCCTATTTCACCACTACCTGATTACGGCCCTGTTCTTTAGCTTCATACAGTGCCATATCGGCCCTGCTAACCAGCGCCTCGAACGATTCCTCGGCCGCCATTTGGGCCACGCCCACACTCACCGTAGTTTTAATGCCATTGGGTTGCAGCAATTCGATTGCGGCCCGCAGTTGTTCCGCCTTGCGCTGGGCAGCCTCCTGATGACAGGGCGACATGAGAATAACAAATTCTTCGCCACCATAGCGCGCCGCAATATTGTCGGAGCTATCAAACGCTTCGTTATCTGGCTGGGACGAACGGCCCAATAAGTCCTCTTTACGACAGCGCTCCTGAATGGCTACTCCAATCGCTTGCAGCACCTGATCCCCCATGGCGTGACCATGATCATCATTGATTTGCTTGAAGTAATCGATGTCGAGAATCATCACACTGAGGGGTTGCCTGTGCCGCTTGCAGAATGCGACTTTCTGACGTGCCGATTCCAGCAAAAAATGACGATTGTAGAGCCCTGTCAATTGATCGCACATGGCCAATTGCTTGAGTTGATCGGTTTGTACTTTCAATAATATCTGGGTTTTTACCCGCGCTTTGACGATGCCGGGACGAATGGGCTTGGTAAGGTAGTCCACGGCTCCCAGTTCCAAACCTTTTTCTTCGTCGATATCGTTATCCATGGCGGTGACAAACATTACCGGAATGGCGGCCAGCGCCTGACTCTCCCTTAAGCGTTTAATCACCTCGTAGCCATCAAGGTCGGGCATATCCACATCAAGTAGAATGAGGTCGGGCACGGGGTCGGTTTGTGCCAGCTCCAGACAACGCTCCCCCCCTGTGGCGACTTTGATACGATAGTCATCCTTCAGGCACTGAGCCAAGGTCTGAATATTTTGTGCAGCATCGTCTGCTATCAAAACGACCGGTTTTTCCTTCATCCACTCTTTACCACTTGATGATTACAATCTATCTGATCAATGTATTTTTCGCAGCCAGCTCCCGCCTTAACATCTCTATAGAGCTTAAAGCGGCATCCATCTCAAAGGATAGCAGTTGCTGCGCTAATGTCTGCACTGCAGACGCAAGCGCTTGATCCACCTGTGCACCCTGTAAGGCCAGTATTTCTTCGGGATCAATAAACTCGCCGCTTTTTAGGCGAGTCTCAAAACTATCGAGACTCGCCTGTAACCCAGTCAGATCCATGCCCGGCGCTTGCGACACAGCCCC
>JBFHVM010000006.1:0-26452 GCA_041589495.1 Oleiphilaceae bacterium
ACAGAACATCGACCTGATGATTCTGGCCGACTTTTGTCGTAACTGTTTGTCCAAGTGGTATGCGGCAGCGGCAGAAGAGAGAGGTGTTGAAGTAGACTACGATCAGGCGCGTGAGATTGTTTACGGTATGCCTTACAGTGAATGGAAGGCGAATCACCAGCCTGAAGCCACGCCTGAGCAAATGGCCGCCTTTGAGGCGCGTCAGCAGGCCAAAAAGGCCAAGTCTTAAGCCGCTGCGCGCAACGCGCGCCATCGATAGCGCATGCCCTCAGCGGTATATACCGCTAGCCCGGTCCAAATAAAGGCAAAGCTAATGAGCTGTTCCATACTGAAGGGCTCATGAAAGAACACGATGGCCAGAATAAAGGTCATGGTGGGTGTGGTGTACTGTGCCAGTCCCACCACGGTCAGGCTCAGGCGACGGGTGCCTGCAGCAAACAGCAGCAGCGGAACGGTGGTCACCAGCCCCGCAAATATCAAAAGTGCATCCAGGGTGAAGTTGATATGCCCGAAGGCCAGTTCCTGGTGCTTGGCTAGCCATAACATATACGCCATAGCCAGAGGTAAAAGCAGAATAGTCTCCATAAACAGCCCCTGCACAGGGCCGATATCGAGTTTTTTTCGCAGTAAGCCATAAAACCCGAAGGTCAACGCCAGTGCCAGGGCTACCCAAGGTAATTGGCCCACCCAAATAATCTGATTCATCACTCCCAGCAAGGCTAGCACGAAGGCCAGTGCCTGCGCCGGGCGCAGCCGTTCCTGTAAAAACAGTATACCCAGCACCACGCTCACCAGCGGGTTAATAAAATACCCCAGACTGGTTTCGAGCACGCGGTTATTGGCCACAGCCCAAATAAAGATCAGCCAGTTGCTGGATACAAACAGTGATGAGAGCAAGAGTGTGCATAGCGCCTTTTTATCGAGCTCAAACAGCGCGCCCCAGCGCTTTTGCCAGCTTAAAACAGCGGCGAGGATCACCACCGACCAGACGATGCGGTGGGCGAGTACTTCCATCGCGCTGACATGCGCCACAGCTTTAAAGTAGAGAGGAGCCAGCCCCCAGAGCATAAAGGCCGACAGCGCGAAGATAAGACCGGCTTTGGTTTCCTGATCGGCAGGCATGACTTGTCCATTTGGTTAAAAACGCAGTGTAGGTGTTGATTGAGGCGTGGGTCAAGCGCTTTTGTGGCAATGTGTTTTTATTGCAGGGTACTTTAAGTGCTTGTTTACCAACTGAACTTCAACAGAATACGTCATCCTGTATATGGACTCCACCTGTTTAGCAAGGATGCCAGTAGTAAAAAAAAGTAAGATGCGAGCGTATATGCGGTTTTTAACTGAAGGAGCGACCTTCTAACCAGTGATGTTTTCGCACCTCCTGTCCTTTCCGAACTTATAGCTTTAATGGCTGTCAGGATGAACAGGCTCCCAGGAGGTTGGTCTTACCAATTTACTTTTGCATCATTGCTGAACTCGTTTCGAACGTTATCAAGTGGTTGTTACGCTTAGCATGCCAGCGTTTCGGCTTGGTAGACGCGGTTGTACCTTAGTAAAGCCCAGGCCGTTCTGATCGTTTTATTGACCAAGGCAATGCACGCCCTTTTTATTCCGGCTCGTCGCACCAGATCTATCAGCCACTGCTCCTTGCGCGTTCGTGCCTGAGCAGGTAACCAGGAGATAACCGATAGGGCTCCTTGATAGAGATTGGCGCGCAACATCTTATCGCCTCCATGCTTGCGGATACCTACCATCACAACTTTGCCTCCGCTGCTATGTTGTTGCGGGGTTGCGCCGAGGTAAACCGAGGCCTCACGGCCATTCTTAAAGCCACGACCGTTACCTAGGCTACAAACAAGCCCTGCAGAGGTATCTCACCCACACCCTCAAGTGCCATGAGTCGCTGGCATGGTTCCGACTGCTTGACCTGAGCCTTAAGTAGGCGGTTGATGCTATTCAGCTGTTTAACGAGTTCCTGGTAATGTTGCCAAAGCACAGTTAATACAGACTTAACAAGCTCAGGAAGTGAAGTTTGGTTAGGGCTCAGCAGTTCTGCCACGCCCAGTTTAAGCGCTTTTTCTCCCTTCCCAAGCGGAACGCCATATTCATAAGCGAGCGCACGGATATGGTTGCCAAGTCCATGCATAGACTTGTCGAGGAATTTTCGGCTGGTATTGACTGACTGCAATGATTGTTGAGAAAGCGACTTTACCGGGCAGTAGGTCATACCCAGTTGTGTGGCAGCCACTGCAATACCCACACAGTCATTTGCGTCGGTCTTTTGTTTGCTGACATAAGGCTTCACTTTATGTGGCGGCATACCACGCACCTCGTGGCCATAATCCTGGGCTACACGGCCCCAGTAATGGAAACTGCCACAGCCTTCCATTGCCACGATGGCTGGCGCTGAATTGGCCAACAACTCATGTACCTTGGCGGGAGACATTTGGCGATTGAACAGCACTTCTCCATGCTTGCTCACCTTTAGTACCTGAATAACTCGCTTTGCCAGATCAAGGGAAATTACGCTACGCTGGTTCATGTATGGACTCCTTAGTTTTGGTCGACACTTCACTACCTAAGGTAGTGGAGTGGAGTCCATACATCGAACTTGATTCAGGATCTGTTGGGAGTGCCTGGGAACCGGAAAGAGATACTGAATCAAGTTCAGGATGACGTAAATCAAGTTCAGGAGACAGGAGTTTGCGTCAGACGTCAGACGTCCGACGCGCTTCTGACTTCAATGGCTTCACCAGCCCTTGCAATCCCTCAATCTTGATTTCCAAAGCAAGCGCCAACAGCGTACCGAGGCGACCTTGAGGCAAACCTTCACGGCGTAGCCACAGGAGGTAGTTTTCGGGCAGGTCGATCAGCACCCTGCCCTTATATTTGCCAAAGGGCATGGGCATGCGAGCCAGGTCGATCAGGTCTTTTTTTTCCATCATGCTTGATCGAATAGGCCAAGCAATGCGCCGTAGCCCTCTGCTTCCATTTTATCCTTCGGGACAAAGCGTAAAGCGGCAGAGTTAATGCAATAGCGTCGCCCAGTGGGGGCCGGTCCGTCGGGGAATACATGTCCCAAATGGCTGTCGGCTTCTTTGCTGCGCACTTCAGTCCGGGCCATGAATAGTTTGCGATCGGTGTGTTCGGTAATTTGTTCGGCATCGATGGGCTGATAAAAACTGGGCCAGCCGCTGCCCGAATCGTACTTGTGCTGAGAGCTGAATAGAGGCTCGCCAGACACGATGTCGACGTAGATGCCTTCGGCTTTATTGTCCCAGTATTCGTTATCAAAAGCCCGTTCGGTGGCGTCTTGCTGGGTGACCTGATATTGCAGGTCACTGAGCGTTTGTTTAAGTGTGTCGGCGTCCGGTTTTTTATAATCGTTCATGGCCAGGTCCCTCCTGCAATCATTGCCACATAGAGCGTATCACGTATTGATGATGATACGCATGGCTTGCAATTCCAGACCTGTCTTATTGATGTAGTCGGTACCCGCCGCATGTTGCTGACGCAGCGCATTAATTTCGTCTTCACGGATCAGCGGGTTACGTTCTGCCAGCGCGACCAGGCGTTGAATTTCCTTATTGTAAAAACCATCAAACTGCTCGCGTGCCTGGTTGAGCAAATCGGGTAAACGCGCTTGGGCCTGCGTTTGTGCATGGTCGAGCAGCTTAGGCATCTCGTCGCGAATTTCCTTCACGATGGCGGGGGCCAATTTGCGACGCAGCCCCGTGCACAGGTCGTTCAGTTTGTCGTGGGGCAGCACCTCACTAAGATCCTTACCTGTGATATTCACCACAAAACGTTGTGGGCTCAGTGGCAAAAAGCGATCGAGCTGTAAGCTGCGCGGGGCCATGCTGTTGAGTACATAAATCGCTTCCAAAAACAGCGTGCCGGCCGGTACACCTTTCACCGACATGGTCGAAATAGCGGCATTACCCAACTCGCTGGCCAGGGTTTGTTCCATCACCTCGGTAACCATGGGATGTTCCCAACTCAGAAACTCTACATCTTCGCGCACCAGCGCCTTGAGGCGATGCGTGGTAAGGGTAGCACCATCATCACTTAAACCCGGGAATTGATGATTGAGCATATGCTCCCCCGGATGAATCACTACTGTGCCATCCGATTGTTGCTCTTGTTCAACGCCGTAAAGGCTGAACACCAAATCCATGTAAGTGGCCAGGCTCTGACTTTCCTCTTCCCACTCTACCTGTTCGATCAATTCGGCGGCACGTGTTGGGTTGCAGGAGTTGAGTTCTAACAAGGGATCACGCCCCTGCTGCAACTCAGCCATGGCTTCATCACGGCGCTGTCGCATCGTTTTAAGGACGTTTGAAGGGATCGATCCGGCTTGTAGATAGGGTTCTAGCTCATCAACAAACTCTTCATACAGGGCGTAACCGGCAGCACAGCTGTGGGTGAAGGCATCGAGGCCCTGGTGATACCACTGATACAGGGCTTCCTGTCGCGTGCCGGGTAAATAGGGCACGTGAATGTGAATATCGCGGGTCTGGCCGATACGATCCAGACGACCAATGCGCTGTTCCAGTAGATCGGGGTTTTCGGGCAGATCGAACAGCACCAGATGATGCGCAAACTGGAAGTTACGACCCTCGCTGCCGATTTCGGAACAGATCAGTGTTTGGGCTCCTTCTTCGCGATCGGCAAAATAGGCCGCAGCACGGTCTCGCTCCACAATACTCAGCCCCTCGTGGAAAGCAGCCGAACGCAAACCTTGTTTGAGACGTAAATGGCTTTCCAGTGCCAAGGCTTTTTCCGCCGAGCTACAAATGACCAGCACTTTTTCGGGTTTGAGCTGCTTGAGCAAGTTAACCAGCCAGTCCCGGCGCACGGCATCGGCGTCGGTTATTTCCCCTTCACTCTTCAGTGGATGAGGCTGTAAGAGCCGCTGCGGAAAACCGCTCACACTCTGACGTGTATTACGGAACAGTACGCGCCCGGTGCCATGCTGATCCAGCAAGGCTTGTAGGGCTTCGGGTAGCCAGACGGCGGGTGCCTGTTGCAGGTCGATCTGTTCGTCGCCGATCACGTTTTTGAGCTGATCGACCAATGCTGCGGGAACCTGCTCGGCATCGGCATGAGCCTGCAGTTCTTTTACCAGCGCAGAGATTTCACCGTAGTGTTGCTCCTGCTCAATAAACGTTTCGAGGTGGTGAAAACGATCGGGATCAAGCAGGCGCAAGCGGGCAAAGTGGCTGGCGATACCGGCCTGTTCTGGCGTGGCGGTGAGTAGCAACACGCCAGCACTAACCTGTGCGAGCTGCTCAACGCATTGATATTCGGGGCCGCTTTCTTCAGGTGACCAGTGCAGGTGATGCGCCTCATCAACAATCAGCATATCCCAGTCGGCCGCTACCGCAGCTTCTCGGGCATCTTCGTTGCAGGTAAGAAAATCGATATCGCAGAGAATCAGCTGCTCACTGTCGAAGGGATTTGGATGGCCTTCTTCTCGCAAGGCTGCAAAACGTTCTTCATCAAAAATGGCGAAGCTGAGATTAAAACGACGCAGCATTTCGACCAACCATTGATGCACCAGCGTGGGTGGCACCACGATCAAGGCGCGTTGGGCGAGGCCTTTGTGCAGCTGGGCGTGCAGAATCATGCCGGCTTCAATGGTTTTTCCCAGCCCCACTTCATCAGCCAGTAACACGCGCGGAGCATGGCGTTGGGCGACTTTGTCGGCGATATAGAGCTGGTGCGCCTGCAGGCTGGTGCGCGAGCCGATTAAGCCACTCACCGGTGACTGTTGCAGACGATTCAGGTGTGTCAGGGTCTGGTAGCGCAGACGGAAGGCACGGTTACGGTCATAGTGACCGCTCATTAATCGCTGCAGAGGAGAGGTGAACTGAATAAAACAATTGAGTTCGACTTCACTTAATACGCCCAGCTCGCCGTTTTCATCGCGAGTCTGATAAATAATGAGATGGTTCCGAGTCGTCACATCATCAACGACGAAGCTTTGCTCTTCGTGATTGCTGATGCGATCTCCGGGCTTGTAGGTCACCCGCGAAATGGGGGCGTTGTCGATGGCGTAGGTGCGCGTTTCGCCCGACGCAGGGAAACTGATGCTGACGCGACGGTTGGCCACTTCAGCGATAATGCCCAGACCCAGTTTGGGTTCGGTCTGGCTAACCCAGCGTTGTCCGATCGAAAATGACATGAATATGGCTCTGCCTCCACTATGAATTGGGGCGGCATTCTAGCATGCTCGCACTAGCAGAAAAGGTCTGGCCGTTTCGAAAACTGGCGAAGACGGTCGTGAAACAGGCATGAGTATAGTTGATGTGGGGAAAAATGGGGGGGATGAATGATTAGTCCGACGTCTGAGGTCGGAGGCTATAATTTGGGAGACGAGACGGGAGACGCTTAATCGCTGAGCTCTTGGTAGCAGTCGGGTGTAAAGCGGGGGGTACAAAGGGCGAGAAAGATGAGATCGCTCTCGCCGGTATTTTTGATGTTCTGACTGACGCCAGGTGGGATGATCACGACAGAGCCTTCCCTCACGCTTGTTTCGAGCTCACCTACGCGTACCAGCCCTTCGCCCTGCTGAATCACATAACGCTCGGCCACACCGGCAAGACGATGCAGCCGTGTCGTGACACCCGATGCAACCCGCGCCCGCGCAATCGACAGCGCTGGGTCCTCAGCGCTGTTGCTCAGCTCCAGAATATGACAGCCTTCTTTGAAGTAGTATTCTTTGCTGTTGTCGGAGTGACGCACATAAGGTTTCATAAGCACCTATTTTGTAGGTCGGCATTTATGCCGACACCAAAGTCCGCGTCGACATAAATGTCGACCTACACTAGGTATCATCTCGAGACTTGCTCAGTCTGTTTAGCGTCCGACCGATCATTACTGCGGCCCATAATCATAATCACCGCCTTTATCCAGCGCGCGTAAGTACGCTGGGCGATCCTGAAAGTCCGAGACATAGCGACGAATATGCGGATAACGATCATCCACTAAACCCCGGGCCATGCTTGCTTCCAGGGGAAAGCTCATTTGAAAATCGGCACCGCTTAATTCGTTGCCAGCAAACCATTCACGTTCGGCCAGCCAGTCGTTGATGTATTCGAGCATACTGCGCACTTCGGGCATGACGAAGGTCTTGAGCACCTTGTCGGCAATGCCCTTGGCGATGGGCTTCACGAAAAAGGGCATGGGGCTGGTTTTCATCTTCTCGAATACCAGGCGCATCACCAGTGGTGGCATGAGCGAGCCTTCCGAGAAGTGTAGCCAGTAGCGATAGTCGATCAGCCCCTGCTCATCCTTGGGGATAAAGCGTTGTTTGGCATCGCGTGTCAGTAGGTATTCAATGATGGCCCCGGACTCGGCAATCACCTTGTCACCATCGGTAATGACCGGTGACTTACCCAGCGCGTGAACGTTTTTAAGGCTTTGCGGTGCCCGTATGGTGACCGGGTCGCGTTCGTAACGTTTAATCTCATAGTCGAGACCGAGTTCTTCAAGGCACCAGAGTATGCGTTGCGAGCGGGAGTTGTTCAGGTGATGAAGCGTAAGCATGGTGTTTCCTTATTCTTGGAGATTGCAAGGCAGCTTCATATCGCTGCCTGTAAGCTGAGCGCTGTTAGGGCATTTGGATCTTGCTGCCCTGCTCGCCGGGTACAACGATTTGAGAGGCTTGCTGGCGACGCATTTCCTGCAGTTCGCGCATGGTATCTTCGAGAGCCTGATTGGCACCATCAGTAAACTTTTCCAGCGCGTCTGCCAGATTGTCGGCTTCCAATTCGAAAGTGAGTGGCAGAGGGCCTGCTGGCGTCATCATCTGTGCCTGACCAATATATTGCACGCTGCGAGAAGCATCGTCTTCACCATCTTTGGTGATGGGCGTCATACGGCGGATAGTACCTACACGCTGGTCGGTAAAGGTCTCTTCGCGATACAGATTGTCGACGTCGAGTTTGATTTCGGGGAGTTGTTCAGCCATGGATAAACCTCGTCACTACTTGCGCTGTGTCGCGCATCATACTTGCTATAGGTAACAGAACTGCGTGTAGCTCACTAACAGCTCTAAAAAAGAGCAGTGTAGAGCAAAGTGCCTTTAAAGTAACCCGTTTTGCCAGCTAGAGTTCGCCCAGCTGCAGGTTGCGCGCGTTTTGACGCAAGGCTTCAATAATGGCTGGGCGGCGCAGTATGCGGGTACGGAATTGTTGCAACAGATTCTGTTGATCGGCCTCATCGCATGCGATGGGAAAGTCTTCAATCAGTTCGGCCAGTTGTCGATCGGTACTATAGCGTTCTTTGCTGAGCAGTAACTCAAAAGTGCGGCTGACTATCTTCAAAGCCAGGTCATGCTTTTGATACTGTAAGAGTTTAGCGCAACGAAGCAGTGCCTCAGCCTCAGGGTTGTCCTCATGCTGCAGAAGTTGCCAGGCCGACTCGCCCTTGCCGAGATGCAGATATATATCCCGACACCAACGTTTGGCTACCAACGAAGCGCTTTTTAACAGGGACTCAAAGCAGCCTTGCTGCAATGCCGAAAGCGAAGTGGCCGCCTGTGCATCGGCGGTGTTGTTAAGTTCGGGAAAAACCAAAGGACAAATCAGTTCCGGCTGCGCGGCACAGAGCTGGGTGAGCAGCGTATGGGCCTTTTTACCATCACTCAAATAGAGCCGCGCGAGGGTCATGCTCACAGCTTCATACTCCGGGTATAGGCTTCGCGCCTCTTCCAGTATGGCGATGGCCTGAGCGTTATCACCTTCGTGCACCAGCGCATTGGCAATATCCAGCCAGTCACCCGCATCACGGGCCAGTAGGCAGCGCATAGCCAAGCCTGTTGGTTTGCACAGATCAATGGCTTGCAGTCGGTAAAGGCTGCGGGCAATGTGCTCGCGAGCAAGATCATCTGTGCTCACGTCCCATTCTTTGTAAAGTGCAGCAACGAACAGTTCCAGCCCCTTGGCATCTAGATATTCGGCGGCCGTATGTTGCAGCAGGGTATGCCGGTCGAGTCGCCAGCTTTGCAGAAAGCGTTTCATGCGGGTAGGGCTACGGCCGTCAATTTGGCTGAACAGACGCAGATGAATGTCGCTGAGCAGCTTTGCGCTGGGCAGGCGAATGCCAGCACGATCATCGGTTTTATCGAGCACCTGATTAAGCCTTTGCAGCAGATAATCCATGACTTTGAGCATACGCTCCGGAGCATCGGGCGTGGCTTGCTCCAACTCCTGCAAAAACTGCTCGATGCGCGCGAAGAAGTGTTTTACCTGACGTTGACTGAATAGTCGCTCTTCCGGGCGCGTGAGGGCGGTTACCTGGCGCCGGAGGTCGGCATAATCGATTTGTTGATTTTCGAGCGCGGCTTTGAGCACGTATTGCCGGAACAATTGGGCGTCTTCATCCAGAATGGCCAGCATCTGTTTGGCCAGCACGCTCTTGTCGAGCGACAGCAAATAAGCCAGCACTTTGCTACGATCCGGCCCTTTGGCAAGGGTAAGGCGCTGTTGTGATTGGCGATTGGCATGCAGGGCCAGCACCACGCAATGTTCACAGAAATCAAAGCCGTCGGAATCCTCGCAGTCACAGGCGCCACTCAGCTGCTCGCCCTGCACCTGAATGCGAACATGATGGTGGTCGATAATGCCCGTTGCCTCGCGTTCTTTTAGGTCGAGCTGTTTGACCGATACTTCCCGGGCAGCCGCAAGCCCGCTCTGAAAGCGCGTCTCGCCAGCAGTTTTCTTGATGAGTTCGGAGGGAATCGGCGGCAGCGCCATATCACTGCTCCTGCTGCGCAGGCAACTCGCGGCGATCAATGAGTTGCGCACTTTCGTGCAGTTCACTGTAGAGGATCACCAGATCCCCCTGTTGCAGCGCGCGCCGCACATGGGTCTCCCGTTCCTGCAGAGGCGCCTCACTCTCATTCAGCCCCCAATCACGCAGGCAGTATTCCTGAATCAGATTATCAAGGGCCTCTTTACTGAGATAGTCACTGGGAATAATCACAAAAACCACACTTGCTTTTTAACGAGCCAAAGGCGCAAGCATAGCATGTCTGGAAACACTTTGGGCTAGAAGCCGGAGGCTTCTAGCTTCCCTCAAGCCAGCTTCGCACTCACTCTCACTCGACTCTTCTGCGCAGTGGGAATTTTTTTCGCTGTGGCTTTCTTGCGCCCAGCTTTGCGAGCCTTACCGGTCTTCACAACCGTGACAGGCAGGCCATTAAGCGCCGAGGTACCGCCTGCGCGGTCGATAAAGTTGTCGTCGCTGAGCACATTAATATTCACACCGGGTTTGGTTTTGGCCACGGCAAGCTGCACGTCTTCGTGCTGGTGGCCCCAGCCGTGGGGGATGCTGATGACTCCGGGCATCATGCAGTCGCTAATGCTGGCCGCAATCTGTATCTGCCCTACCTGGCTCGTGACTTCGGCCATATCGCCGTCTTTGAGGTTCAGTGCTTTGGCGTCGTCGGGGTGAATGAGCATGGTGCAACGATTCTTGCCTTTAATGAGGCGTTGTGAGTTGTGCATCCAGCTATTATTGCTGCGCACGTCACGGCGGCCAATCAGCAAAAAGTCTTCGGGTTCGCGGTGGGTAGAGGCGATCTGTTCGGCACGGATGCGTAGTCGCTTCATGTCCTGCATGATGCTGCCTGGAGCCAGTTTAATGCGCTTGTTGCCGGTAAACAGACGATCCGGCAGGCAGCTTTGCAGTGAGCCCAGATCAATACCATGAGGATAGTTTTTGAGAGACCCTATGCAAAGCCCCTTACTTAAACTTCGGTTGGGGGCACCATAAGGACCAATGTCCATGAGCTTACGCAAGGGGTGTGCGGGACCAACCAGATCCTGCACCGCGTCGATCAAGAATGCGCCCAGCTGGGTGGTGCCCGGAATCTGCGTGCCGTAGGGCCCAATACGTAGAATCAGATCGAGTATACCATCGGGGCCCATGCGTTTGAGTATCTGATACACCACTTCGCTTTGCAGGCGCGAGCTGACGGAGCGCGGCCAGAAGCGGCGACACAGCTCGAGCATGATTTCCCAATCGTGGCGGCTGTGCTTGTCCCGCTCAAACAGGGCGGGCGAATACTTGGCCACGTTGCGTACGCTGAGCATGTTGAACACCAGATCGTAATGGCTCTGTTCCAGCTGCGAGGTAGGCGGCAGAATCACATCGGCATGGCGTGATGTTTCATTGATGTACGCATCGACCGACACCACAAAATCAAGCGACGCAAAGGCTTTGTCTAGGCGTTGCACATTGGGGCTACTCGAGACTGGATTACCGGCAATCACCACCATGGCTTTGATCTGATCCGGGCCGGGTTGTTCAATCTGATCGGCCATGGTCGAGGCGGGCAGTTCACCGGCAAACTCCGGCAGACCAGATTTACTTTGGTAGGTGTTGAAGCTGCCATCCCAGCCCAGCAAGCGGGTGATTTCGAGCATTTCAGCGGCGGGTTTCGCAAACATCAGCCCACCACGTTCGTCTAGGTGATTGGTGAGCACATTGGTCACGTAAATCAGCCAGGTTGTCAGTGTGCCGAATTCTTGCGTAGAGGTGCCCATGCGACCAAACAAGGAAGCACGGGGCGTAGTGGCCAATTTACGCGCCAGAGTTTTGATCTGGTCGGCATCGACGCCGGTCAGTGGTGCGACGGTTTCGGCGCTGAAGTCAGAGCTGAACAGTTGAATCTGGGCAATATCGTCAATGTGCGCCTTGAGTCGACCGGTCTCGACCAGCCCTTCGTCGAACAGGGTGTTAATCATGCCCAACAATAGCAGAGCATCGGTGCCCGGGCGCACAAATACATGCTGATCGGCGACGCGTGCGGTTTCGGTACGGCGCGGATCAATCAGAATGACTTTGCCACCGCGACGACGAATGGCCTTGAGGCGACCCAGATAATCGGGTGCCGTCATCAGGCTGCCATTGGACGCGGCTGGATTACTGCCCATCAGAATAAACAGATCGGTGTGATCGATGTCGGGAATGGGAAACAGCAGCTGGTGGCCAAACATTTCATAGTTGGCGCGCATGTGCGGCAACTGATCGTTCGAGGTCGCCGAAAAGCGATTGCGGGTTTTAAAGGTTTTTTCCAGCAGAATCGCCGCTAGCAGGTTGCCATGGTGATGGGTGTTGGGATTACCCAAGTAGGCGCCAATGGCATCGTTGCCATAGGTTTTTTGTATGTGTCTGAGTTTGGAACCCACCAGATCAAAGGCGCGGTGCCAGGAGATTTTTTGCCAACCCTCGGCCGTTTTCATCACCGGTTCGCGCAGGCGATCGGGGTCTTCATGAAAGTCTTTCAGGGCCAGGGCTTTGGGGCAAATATGACCTTTGCTGAGGGGGTCGGCAGGGTCGCCTTTAATGGATAAGATCTGCTCGTCCTCCACCTCTATCACTACGCCGCACATGGCTTCGCATAGATTACAGGTACGGAAGTGCTGCTGGGCAGTTTGCTTCATGGCAGTTCCTTTTAGCTGGTCGCTGTTGTTCTTATTGGCGTCAGCGTTCGGTCAGCGCATCGTCAAAGCAGGTGGCGAGCGTATGAACGTTCACGTTATTTTTGCGGCACGAAACTCGTGACTGAATAAACGATTATTTCAGGAATGTTTGAACAAGTCTATGTCATCGCAAAGGCTTGAAGCGCAATGCATCGCGTTTTATTCTCGCAGCCAATACTGGCCGCGGTATCTGGTTGTGAGCACACAAGCGTTCAGCTCCCAAAGGCCATACAAAGCACATGCGACAAGGGCGAAAAGAGAGACCAGGTATGAGTAAACCAAGTATTCTAATTACGGGAGCCAGCGATGGTATTGGCTACGCACTGGCCCTCGAAATGGCCAGCCGGGGTTACGATCTGGCCCTGTGTGCGCGCAGACGAGAACGCCTTGAGCAACTCAAATCGGAGATCACACAGGCCGTTACTGACTGCCGCGTAGAGATTGCTGCACTGGATGTCACGCAGACCGATCAGGTGTTGCCGGTGATGCAGTCTTTGCAGCAGGCGCTGGGTGGGCTGGACATCGTGGTAGCGAATGCGGGGATTGCTCGTGCCGGTAAAGTAGGCAAGTCGGATTTGCAGATACATCTCGATGTGATTAATACCAATGTGCAGGGCGCCATTGCCACTGTTGATGCGGCGTTGCGCCTGTTCCATGAGCAGGGGCATGGGCATATCGTGGCGACATCCTCGGTGGCGGCTTTCAGGGGCTTGCCGCGTAATGCGGCCTACGCTGCGTCGAAAGCGGCACTCAGCTGTTTTATGGAGGGGGTGCGTGCCGAAAACCTCAAAGAAAATATCGACGTGACGGTGTTACATCCTGGCTTTATTGATACCGCCATTAATCGTGATCTGGCCAGTCGTCCCTTTGTGATTAATGTAGAAAAAGGCGCTGCCATTGTCGCGAATCGCATCGAAGCTAAAAGCAAGCGCGCCTGCGTGCCGGCCTGGCCCTGGTCCATTGTGGGTCGCGTTTTGCAGGTGTTGCCTACTGCGGTTATAGCGAAAATGTAAATCGGGGAGCACGGCCTGATGGCGCAACACGAACTACAGGGGCCGCAAAAAGTGGCAGTGATAGGTGCTACCGGCATGATCGGCCATCATGCCTCCAAAGCCTTGCTGGCTGCGGGGCATAGGCTTACCGTGATCCATCGTTCGGGCTCTGATCTGAGTCGCATCTCCGATCTGGAATGCGATGCGCGCGAAGGTGATTTGTCCGAGCCCTCGTCGGTGCTTGATGCGCTTGAGGGCATGGATGCGGTATTAAACTGTGCGGCGTACTATCCTACCGTACCCCGCCCCTGGCGAGAGGAAGTAAAGAGCGCGACCGAACAAATGGCCGGTTTTTATGCCGCAGTAAAGACACACAAACTCAAAAAGGCGGTGTATTTGGGGGGAGCGATTGCACTGCGTAAACATCCACTGGGTAAACCCGGCCACGAAACCCTCAGCTATGAACATAAACCCCCGGGCAAGAACGCCTACGTCCAAGTGAAATGGGCTATGGATCGTCAGGCCCTGGAGCAGGCTCGCATAGGTTTGCCGGTCGTCATCGGCATTCCCAGTATGACCTTTGGCGAATACGACTATGGTCCAACTACCGGAGCGCTCATCACCGAAATCGCGAATCAACGCATACCTGCCTACGTGCGCGGCAAACGTAATGCCGTGTATGCGGGAGACGCCGGGCGGGGTTTGGCTTTGGCTTTGGAAAAAGGTCGCCACGGCGAGCGCTATTTATTCACGGGCGAGAACCTGACCATGGATGAGTTAGTCGCCAAGATTGCCGATATTGCTGGGGTCAACGCGCCGCGAGCAGTACCATTGAGTATGGCAAAGCTACTCGCCAAAGCGCAGGCCATGCGTTATCAACGTTTTAAGGGACCGCTTCCTAAAATCAGTGAGACGGCTATTGCCGTGATGGCGGGTGGTCAGTTTCTTGATGGCAGCAAAGCGCGCAGAGAGCTTGGTTATCAGCCACAGGTGAGCGTGGATGAGGCGATTGAGCGTGCTTATAAGTGGTTTCAGCGTAAAGATATGGTCTGAGAACAAACGCCAATCGGATGCTTTTTCGCGATCAATGACTGGGGCGGTTTAAGTTACTACTTGACGGCGTTTTTCATTGCGAAAGCTTGCTATAGTGCATACCAAATACAGCGGTCGTGCCATTGAAAATGATCTTATTCATTCCTGTCAGGAGTTGCGATGTGAAGTCCCGTTTTCAGATCATGAGGGAAATATTTACCGTTCCAGCGATACACCTTCTATTTTTTTTGCTTTCGTCCCCCGTCTATTGCGACATCATCATTTCCGCGAGTAAGAATGAATTTCCTGCGACCTATTTAAAGGCCGGTAAATGGCACGGCATGGACATTGAGCTGCTAGGTCAGTTGATGACGCGCGCTAATCGGGACTATCAGATCGTTTACCAGCCATTCCCACGGACCTTATTGAATATACAAAATGGCTCCGTGCATATTGCGCCTAATCTGGTAAAAAACAAGGAGCGTTCTGTTTACATGAATTGGATCGGGCCGGTAAGAGTGACCTGTATTGGTCTTGTCGTAAAGAAGGATGATCAAAACCTGCATGTAACAACAACGGAAGAGCTTATTAATACTGCAAAACTGAAAAATAAAAAGCTGGGCTATCTGTCTGGTGCCAGTTACTCCCCCAGTTTCGATCATCGCCTCGTCAACGATACCGACCTTGCCGAGATACTGCATTTTTTACCCGACAATGCCCAGCATCGAAAAATGCTGAAGTTAGGGCGACTTCTCGGTTACTTTCAAGACGCTTTTGAAGTGCGACAGCGACTTCTGGATGAAGAGTTTGCCTCTCATTACGAGGGGTTGGCGCTGCACCCTTATCGCATTGAGGATTCGTGTACAGGTGCTTACTTTGGTGTATCTAAAAAGCTTGATCGTGAAATCTATAACGGACTTGAAGCCGCTTTCCAAGCCATGAAAGATGACGGATCTTTCGTAGAAATTCACCAGAAATGGGTAGGTGTAGATCCTTAAAAGGATGTTTGACCCTCATTTTTATGGTTGGCCCTGCGAGACTTTAATTGCACTCTGCCCCCTGTTTCCTTTTGTTTAATCATCATTGAGATACTCATGGAGATTTACAGTCTCTTTGAACTGTTCAAAAATCCCTTCTCTTTTTAGTTGCCGCAGTGTCTCGGAAAGTTTAGGCACAAGGTCTTTGTGCTTTTTGTGTAAAAAAGCATGTGCCGTGAACTGTTCCATGATACCCACCTCTCTCAACTCTGAGTTTTTGAATTCTTCTGCATTTAAAACGGGTAATACGTCCATTGTTGTGCCGATAAATATATCCGCTCGGCCGGCAAGCACCTTTCTCAACCCGCTGGCAGGACTATTGACTCCTTCGAGCCTGTCCGGGCTGACTACTTTAGGTAGATTCTCCTCACAACCTTTGATTCCTAGCCGGTAATTTACCTTGTAATCGGTGTCCAGCAGACTCTTCCAGCCCGTGAGTTGTATCGTTGGATCATTGGCGATAGCAATAAATTCTGAAGTCCAATGGGGTTCTTCAACCCGGATGAGATTCGGGTGTACATCGTTGTAACTGTAAACTCTGGACAGCTCGCCATCTACTACTCCCGAGTCTGACAGGACACTGGCGCGCGCCGCAGGTAATTGCTTATAAACGAATTGTATTCCCATGCGGCTGAATGCCTCTGAGTAAATCAGATGCAGATATTCTCCGGAAGGATGGCTGATTGGTTTTGGGGTCACTAAGGTGATTACTTTTTTGGCGGAGCGTGCATCGATTGCCTTGGCGTCGTGAGGAAGAATCAAGAGCAAAAATGCCAATGTGAAGCACACGCAAACGGTATTTTTCAGCACACGCGCCATTTTCATGCCCGAAACCTTTTTGATCCAATACAGATAAACGCCAGCAAATTGTGACGGAGGAAGGTTGCTTCTTACTTCTGAATAATGACAGCGCGATTGAAAAAGGCTTAAAACTGCGATGGGCGCCAATCTTACCCTTCGCGGAGATGGTATTCAGTAGTCAAGTAAGCGCCTGTAAGTTCTGCACCTACTGAAATCATAGGTCGGAATAAATTTTAGTGCGAATAATATTTTGCCTCTTCGTTCCCATTGCAATATCTCGTATGTATTACGATAGGCGCTGCCCTCAATCAAGCCCCAAAACTGTCAGCTTTCATTACAAGTATTATTTCTACCTGAACCCTAGATATCGCTAGCCGATTGTTTTGTCTGCATTTAAATTTGCCCGGTGCGCTTAATGCGTGTCCTTGGCCATATGGTTTTGCTGTCCATATCAGCTGTTAAGATTTCTCTTACCAAGTGAAGGAGACGCTAACCATGAAGGTAGTGACTTTCTCTTCGATGACCCTGAGCCTTTGGCTCTCACTCGCAGTATCCGCTTCCGCCGCACCGTTTTACTGGACCGACTGGATGGGAGATGATCTCGATCCAGGTTCCGGATTTGTGGGGATGGGGCAGCTTACAACATCGACCAGTACGGTGGATGTGACTTACAGTAATCCCAATGGTATTGGTTTTTATCAGCCTTCAGGAGGGATTGATTATTATCAGAATAGAAGTTCCGGTCGTGATGACAGCATATCTCCCTATACCAGCGATATTGTTGATAATAGTCCCACCGGGACCGATATCGTGGCACTGAGTGAGGCTGGTGATCAAACGCTCACTTTTTCTGAGGCCATCGCAAATCCGGTTTTTGCGTTTGTAAGTCTCAATAGGAATGGGTATGCCTTTTTAAATCAGGATTTTAATATCCTCAGTGTTGGCGGCGAAGATGGTAATGCTTGCGGGTATTGGGGCTGTGGCGGCATTAGCAAAAACATTGTAGACCTTGGCGGTGGCGATTTTCTCTATGAGCTCAACAGCAATAATGTAGGTGGGTCGGAACCACATGGTGTGATTCAATTTACCGGTGCCTTTGACACACTCACTTGGACAAGCGCCTCAACTGAGTACTGGAATGGCTTTACTGTCGGTGTGCAAGGCACGGCAAACGAAGTATTTCCTGACGACCCTCCTACTGATAATCCTCCCACCGACGATGATCGCCCCGTTGCTGTTCCGGAGCCTGATTCGTTGCTGTTGCTCGGTTTGGGATTAGCGGCGCTTGTCACCCGGCGCTTACTAAGGGCTTGAAGCCATCCGCGTTGATGGGGCGGGCTTTACAGTGAGTGTCGGTCCCATCACTCTCCATTATTCCTTCATTGTTCTCTTATCAGCATTCCCGCATTATTCACCCCAACAAATGATCCAGGGATTTCTCGTACGCCGGGGCAAACACTTCCAGAAAGTAATTCACTTCAGGGCGATCCATGGTAATCAAGCGGCGTTCTATTTCCTGCGCGGCCTGTTCAAACTCACGGTTACCCGCGCGGAGTTCGGCGCGGCATTTGAGTAAGGCCGATATGCGGTCCGCGGCTTTGAGCAGGGTTTGATAAATCTCGGGTAGTTCATGCTCAATCAGAATCGCTTCGTAAGCCGGACGCAGGCCCTCGGGCACCAGTGCCAGCAATTCGTTTTGCGCTTTGCGCTCAACCCCTTTATAGGCTTCGCGCATGGCTTCACTGTGATACTTCACCGGCGTGGGCATATCCCCGGTGATTACCTCGGAAGCATCGTGATAAATACCGATGGTAGCGAGGCGATTGGCGTCTATTTCGCCCTGTTCCAAATGGTTATGAATCAAACCCAGGGCGTGCGCGATGCTGGCGACCTCCCACGAGTGCATGGCCACGTCTTCGTGAATGGCGTTGCGCATCAGGCTCCAGCGTTTAATCCAGCGCAGACGGGAGAGATAGGCAAAGAAGGGGCTGATTTTCGACATCATATTTCCTTGGGTTTAACGCACATTCAAACTAAAAGGTACGGCGACATTTTGCTTGTTTTTATTGTCGCTCACCACCTGCGCTTCGAGCACAAATAGCCGCTCACTGGCTATCTCATGCTGTTCACTCAGGTTTCTGAGCACGGCTTGTGCCCGCTGCTTGGCTAATTGCAAAAATACGACATCTTCAATCTCGATACTGTCGCGCAGCATGGTGTCGATGGCAGCGAGATGTGCATCACTACCAGTCTGCTCGGCAAACTGTTGCGTGAGCGTTGCGAAGGCCTCTTCCTGTGACCATTGCCCGGCCAGCTCTTTGCGCTTTTCTAAAGCACCATCTTCGCTGATGGTGGCGAGCGCTTCCTCCAAGCGCTGTGCACGCAAGGCTGCCAGATCGGCCTTGCGATCTGCTTGTCCGCGAATTTCCAAGTTGAGGTTGGGGCGCTTGTTGAGTGCTTCAGCCAGCTGGCGCAAACGCTGATTCTCGGAGGGCGAGAGCTGTGCAATGCCGGGCTCAAAACGCACCTCAGACAAATCGGCTCCGCCTTCGATAATGCTGCCCAGAATGGTGAAGGGGCTGGCAATGGCTTTGGTGAGCAGATTGGTAAAGGCGGTAAACAGTATGTTACCCAACGAAAAACCGGGATCATTCAGATCACCCGATACCGGCAGTTTGATGTCGATGACGCCTCGGGTATTTTCGAGTATGCCGAGGGCTAGGGGCAAGGGCAATTTCAGGGCCTCTTTGCTGTCGCTGCGACTGCCCAGTTCCAGATTGTCAATCACGATATGGTTGCTCGCTTTGAGGGTACTTTGTTGAATGATGTAGTCCAGATCGAGATCGAGCTTGCCCTTGTCGATGGGGTAGCCCATGTACCGGGCACCATAGGTACTCAGGCTGCTCAGGTTAATGTTTTGCACTTGCACCTTGAATTCACTGGGCTGAGCGGGATCAAACAGGTTGAGCTTACCTTGTGAGCTGAGCGATCCAAACTGATCGACCTTGCCAGTGAGGATGAGGTCGGAAGACTTGGGGCTTTGGCTGTCGAGGCCTAAAATCTCACCATCAAGTTCGGCCAGATAAGTGCTGAAAGGCGGCGTTTGGCTACTATCGGAGAAGTTTACCCGCCCCTGTTTCAACACAAATCGCTCGACGGTGATATTGGGGCCCGTTGCAGGAGGTTCGCTGTCATCGGCTTTTTCTGGGGCGTTTTCGTCCGTTTGGTCTGCAAGCTGCGGATTCTCGGTGTCGTTCGTGCTCGCATTCACGCCCAATTGCGCCACATTCACCAGTCCATTTTCGTCGATCACGATTTCACCGAAGGGGTCCTGTACGGCTACTTCACCAATGGCGATGCTTAAAGGATTCAACTGAATGCTGATGGGGGCCATACTGAGCTGGCGCATGCCGGCCAAGGGTTTCTGCATGCCCGTATCGCTGGTATTCAATTCGTCAACGCTCAGTGACAGCGCGATTTCACCATCCAGCATGTCTTTTTGTTCCAGTGTGTATTGGCCTTCGAGGCTAAGCGTGCCGGTTTCGATCTGCACCTTGGCCGTCTCAGCCAAATAGGGCTGGATAAGATTCATGGGCAATTGCTGTACAGATAACTCACCCTGTAAAACAAAGGGCTGTGGCGCCACCAGGCCTTTGAGTTGATGCTTTGAGTCGGCCAGCTCAAACTGCACGGCATAAGGCGACAGGCGGCTCAAATCCTGATTGAGGTCCTGTACAGCAATATCCATTGCAGCCACCTGCACTCGCGCAGGCTGATTGAGGCTGAAATCGTCCCAGTTGATGGTGCCCTGATTGAGGACGAAACGATCCAGCTGCCATTGCCAGCCGGTGTCGTCTTCCTGTGAACCGCTTAAACTCGCACTTTCGTTCGAATTGGCGGCGGTTGCCTGGGCGGGCTGGACAGCGGGCGCATCATCCTCGTCTTTATTATCCACCAAAGCGCTGAGTAGATTGAGTTGACCATCGGCGCTTAACTCGGCATTGACGGTGGGGGCCGCGATGATGAGGTTGCCAAGGGATATCTTCCTGTCATCGAGAGACAACCCAACAGGGCCGATAGTAAGCTGTTCAGCTCCGAAAAGAGTTTGTTCGCTAGCCGCGCTCAAGCGCGCATCGAGCTGGTCGATGCGCACGCCGCCCTGTTCTATCGTTAGTGTAATGCCTTCTTTGCCACGGGTGTCGTATTCCGCCTCGGCACTCACCAGTGCCTGATGCAGCCAGAACGGGGAATAGTCCTTCACATAATGCCAGAAGCTTTGGCTGCGAATATTCTTCAAGGCCAACTTGCCGCGGCTGTAAAAGGGAGCGATACCAAACTGCCCTTGCCAGTCGAGTATCTGACCCTGCCCGAGCGATAGGCGCAGGTTGTAGTCGCCGCCTTCGTTGTTGTGGGTGCCAAAATTGGTCAGTTCGAGCGAGACAGGTTTCAGTTCAAAATTAAATTCTTCGCCCTGACTCCAGTCGTCCACATCGATGCGGCCGTCGCTGACTCGAATATCCCCAAAAAACAGCTTGATGGGCTCGCCGTCTTCCTCTTCTGGCGTTTCTTCAGCGGGAGCGTCACTGACGAAATCTTTCTGAAAATTAGTGGTACCGTTTTCATCCAGCGTGAGGCGCACATAGGGGTGTTGCAGGGCGATTTCGTCAAGCGCGATCACGCCTTTAAACAGCGCCACGAGATTGTAGTTGGCATACAGTTTTTGCCAAGCCACCACGCGTTCGCCATCACTATCGTCGGCAGTGAGTGCGTCCACTTCGAGGGCGAGGCGATAGGGGTTAAAGCGAATGCGCTCCACATCAACCTGCCAGCCGGCAATAGCTTTGAGTTGGGATTTGAGCTGGCTCTCGGCAATGTGGGGCAGTATCAACCAGCCAAACACGCTGTACAGCAAGAACAAAAAGACCAGCCAAAACGTTTTGGAATGCGCGAGCACTTGCAGCGAGGGGGCAGACTTGGTCAAATCTTCTCTCCTTGAACGGATGTGTTGGCCTCTAAAGAGAAAATCATTATAGGCAAAGGTAGCGTCACAAACACTCCTCTTACGCACAGGAAGTTGCTCATGGATAAGAACAATTCAACACATGCTCGTTGCCCTTGGTGTGGGCAGGATCCGCTGTATCAGCGCTATCACGATGACATATGGGGGAGGCCGGTGCTTGATGAGCGGGAGCTGTTCGCCAAGCTCTGTCTCGACGGCCAGCAGGCTGGGCTGAGCTGGATTACGATTTTACGCAAGCAGCAGAGCTATGAGGCCGCGTATGACCACTTCGACCCGGAAAAAATAGTCCGTTACGATGAAACAAAAATAGCGGAGCTGCTACGAAATCCCGGCATTATTCGCAACAAACTCAAAGTGGCCTCGATTATCAAGAATGCGCGCGGCCTGCTGGACTTTCGCGAACGGGGAGAGAGCTTTAGCGACTTTTTGTGGGGCTTTGTCGAAGGGCAAGCCATTCGCAACCGCTGGCCTGATATGGCATCGATACCGGTGGCGACTCCTGAGTCGGAGGCCATGTCGAAGGCACTCAAGAAGCGTGGTTTCACGTTTGTGGGTCCCACCATCTGCTATGCCTTTATGCAGGCGGTGGGTATGGTAAATGATCACTTGCTTACCTGTCATGCATGGTATGATTGCGATCAATTGGCAGCGAATACAATGAAGGAGCCTGCATAATGGACGCAGATGCGATTCTCGAATTCTGGTTTGCCGAGCTGGCACCAAAACAGCATTGGCAAAAAGACGCCAAACTGGATGCCGAAATTGCCCAGCGCTTTGGCGCTGTGCATCAGGCGGCAAGCCAAGGGGAATGCTGGCAATGGCGTGAGTCTTTGCATGGCCGGCTTGCCGAAATTATTGTGCTCGATCAGTTTTCCCGCAATATTTATCGCGACCGGCCACAGAGTTTTGCTTGTGATGGTGTGGCCCTGGTGCTGGCGCAAGAGGCCGTGGCTACTGGGCATGCACATGAGCTAGCGGCAAATCAACGCAGTTTTTTGTACATGCCTTATATGCACAGCGAATCGCTGCTGATGCATGATGAGGCCATGCGCTTGTACGCAGAACCTGGCCTCGAAGACAATTACGACTATGAGTTAAAGCATCGCGCCATTATTCAGCGCTTTGGGCGTTATCCCCATCGCAATGCCATTTTGGGGCGCGCATCCACGCCCGAAGAAGAGGCCTTTCTAAAAGAGCCAGGATCGTCGTTCTAAAATCTCAGTCGATGCCCAGCAGCTTGTGTTGTTGAAGTGTCAGGCGCCATTGCGGATGTTGCAGGCAATACTCAAGTGCGGCCTTGGTATTGCACTGCTTGGTGGGGTCTTCGCCCTCGCTGATGTGCGGGTCGGCCATGGGGGAGAGGTAAAAGTGTCCGGCTGTAAAGCTAGCAAACCGTTCCGGTAGGGCATCGCTTTGCGGGTAGACCAGCTTTAGCTCATCGCAGCGCTCAATCACGACCTCCGCCGTCGATTTGGGGCTCAGGCAGATCCAGTCTATGCCCGCGGGTAGCGGTAGCGTACCGTTGGTTTCGATGGCCACTTCAAAGCCTGCCTCATGCATTTCGGCAATCAGTGCGGCGTCCAGCTGCAACGCGGGTTCTCCACCGGTAAACACGACATAGGGTTTTGCTTGGGGCTGGCCGTTTGGCCATAGGGCTTTGATGGCTTCTTGAAGCGTTTTGGCAGAGGCAAACATGCCTCCATTCTGGCCATCGGTACCGGTGATGTCGGTATCACAAAAACGACAAATGGCATCGGCACGGCTTGCTTCGCGGCCATTCCACAAATTGCACTTGCTGAAGCGACAAAACACTGCGGCGCGGCCTGCTCGGGCACCTTCGCCCTGCAAGCTGTAAAACATTTCCTTTACGCGATAGGTTTTGGCTTCCTGCATTTGAATGCGATTAGCGATTGCTTTCTCCCACAATTTGATTGAGCTGCGAATTGCGCGCTTCCATCTGATCGCGCACGGCGCGCGCATCATTCATCAAATTGAGAGCTCTTTCAACTGTTAACAGTTCTTTGTTACTTTGAGGCGGGGTATAACCGGGCTTGTTGCTTGAAGTTGACGCAGTGCTGCCTGGATTTTCTTCTGGCAGTTTTACGCTTTGCACGATGTTGGTATTGGTGTCGATCTGTAAGGGTTGCAGGTCGCGCGCGCCGGGGGGCGGGTTATCGCCATAGTGCCACTGGTTAGACGCATCTCGCCATTTATATACGGCAGTGGGGGGCAGTACTTTTTTGCCTTCGTTAAGAATGGTATCGCCACTGGGAAGCGACAGCATGGGCTTGCCATCTTTATTATCAATAAAAAACGGTAACCCCAAGGCGATGCCCAATATGGCGAAGGTCATCAGCCGGTAAAGCCATTTCATGTGTCAGTGCTCCGTGGCCAACAAAACAGACCATAGCAGGTTTTTGACTTCTCGTTTGAGTGTAGCTGTATTTTGCCCGGCCTGTTCCAGTAATGTTACCAGATTATCTTCCAGCAAACGCACAGAGGATGAGGCGGTGCGCCCATAGTGTGAAGCGCCGCGGTAGAGCAGTGCCTGTTCGATTCTTTCGGCTTCGAGTTCGGCTGCCAGCACTTTTTTATAAAGCACGTCACCGGGAGGTATTTTGCTCAATGACTGACGCTGCCGGCGCAATGCGCAGCTGTGTTGTACATGCCAATGTTGCCAGGCCTGCCATTGAACCCAGTGTTCTCTGAGCCAGTTTTCTACACGGAGACCATGTTGTGTGCACCAGGCTGCAAATAGCAGCAGGTTAACGGCAAAACCGTCGTTTTGGGCGTTCAATAGTGTGTCGCGCAAAGCCTTATCTTGCCATGCTCGCTGAGAAAACGCCCAAAAGGGGTTGTCGAGTTGCAAATCCTGCAGAGTAAAGTCGTCCATGGCGCGCAAGGATACTCCTAATTTGTGCGCCTGTCTCACCCATTCCCGTGATTGAAGACGAATGATAGATCAGATATTGTGCGCGCCTCGTTATTGGAATCTTATAAGTTGATGCATCCCTATGTTGAAGTTTGAATCGCTCACCTTGCGTCGCGGCCCGGAACCCCTGTTAAGCGAGGCCAGCGCCCTCATCCACAGTGGTCAGCGGGTGGCAGTGATAGGTGCCAATGGGGCCGGCAAAACCAGTCTGTTCAAGCTGATTCTTGGGGAATTGAGTGTCGACGCAGGGGACTGGAGTTTGCCCGGTAATTGTCGATTGGCGCATATGGCTCAAGAAGTAGAAGCCAGTGAGCGTTCGGCGCTGGATTATGTACTCGATGGACATGCGCCATTGCGCAAGCTTGAGGAAGAGCTGATCGAGGCGGAGCAAAAAAGTGATGATGGTCGTCTTGCGCATATTCACGGCGAACTCGAGGCGATTCATGCCTACCAGGCGCCCGCGCAGGCCGAAAAATTGCTGCATGGGCTGGGTTTTAGTCAAGATGAGTTAGTGCGCCCGGTCAGTGCCTTTTCGGGCGGTTGGCGTATTCGGCTGAACCTGGCGCGTGCGTTGATGAGTCCCTCCGACCTTTTGCTGTTGGATGAGCCCACCAACCACCTCGATCTCGATGCCATGCTCTGGCTGGAGCAGTGGTTAAAGCGCTATCAGGGTACGATTTTGCTGATTTCGCACGATCGCGACTTTATCGATGCGGTTGCCACCAATATATTGCACATTGAAGGCAAAAAGCTGCATCAATACGTGGGAGGCTATAGCCAGTTTGAGCGATTGCGTGCCGAAAAACTGGCCCAGCAGCAGGCCATGTTCGAGAAGCAGCAACAGCGTAAAGAAGAAATCGAACGCTTTGTGTCGCGCTTCAAAGCCAAGGCTTCCAAGGCCAAGCAGGCCCAAAGTCGCCTCAAAGAACTGTCGCGCATGGAAGAAATCGCGCCGGCTCACATTGATTCGCCATTTCATTTTGAGTTTCCGGTGGCTGACAAAATGTCCAGCCCTTTGCTGAATCTGCAAGGGGCTAAGCTCGGATATGGTGAGCACGCGATTCTTCGCGATGTGTCATTGAGTTTATTGCCCGGTACGCGCATTGGTTTGTTGGGCCCCAATGGCGCCGGTAAGTCGACACTGGTGAAAACTCTGGTAGGCGATTTGCCCTTGCTGCAGGGTGAGCGAACGTGTGGCGAGCATGCTTATATTGGTTACTTTGCCCAGCATCAGCTCGAAGCTCTCGATATGCAGGCCAGTCCCTTCACGCACCTGCAACGCGCCCGACCCAAGGCCAGTGATCAGGAAATCCGAAACTTTTTAGGTGGTTTCGATTTTAAAGGTGATCAGGCCCTCGAGGGTATTGCCCGTTTTTCGGGGGGGGAAAAAGCGCGCCTAGCTCTGGCTCTCATTGCCTGGCACAAGCCCAATCTGTTGATACTCGATGAACCTACCAACCATCTGGATCTCGAAATGCGGCATGCGCTCACTGTGGCCTTGCAGGCTTTCGAAGGGGCTGTGGTGCTGGTGTCGCACGACCGGCACCTGTTAAAGAATACCGTTGATGCCTTTTACCTGGTGGCAGAAGGGCTGGTTGAACCGTTTAAAGGCGACCTGGGCGACTATCACCAATGGTTGCAGGATTTTCAGGCCCGCAGTGGTCAAACCGAAAAAGACGAAAGCGATACCAATAATGAGTCGGCGCAGGGGCGCAAAGAGCGTAAAAGGCTGGAGGCCGAGCGACGCAAACAATTGGCGCCGCTAAAAAAAGAATTGGCTAATCTGGAGCAAAATGCGGCGCGCTGGGAGCAGGAACTAGCTGCGCTGGACGACAAGCTCGCAGATACCGAACTGTATGCGGCAGAAAACAAAGAGCGCCTCAACGCGCTACTGCAACAGCAGGCGCAACTTAAGCAGGATCTCGCTAAAAGTGAAGAGCGTTGGTTTGAGTTGAGTGAGCAGCTGGAGTCAATGGAGCAGTTCGACAATTAAGCGCTATTTTTCAATGATTTGCCGCGTCATAACATAGTGTTACCAAAGTTTGTTTGCTGCCGGAGTGGAATGCTCGGATACTTATCTGCGACTCCGCTTCATGCTAAGGCAGCTATGTCCTCTTCCCCCATTCCTCAAGCAAGCTCGCAGTCCA
>JBFHVM010000007.1:0-26004 GCA_041589495.1 Oleiphilaceae bacterium
AATGACGGTCTTTGGGACTGGAACCTGATCACTAACGAAGTGTATTTTTCGCCCAAGTGGAAGGAGATCATCGGCTATGCGGATGACGAGCTGGAAAACCAGTTTTCTACTTGGCAAAGTTTATTGCATCCAGACGATATTGAGCGTACTCAACAGATCGTTCAAGACTATATCGATGGCAAATTGCCAGCTTACGAGGTGGAGTTTCGAATGCGACACAAGAGTGGGCATTATGTCGAGATATTGGCACGCGGATCTCTGGTAAAGGATCGAGACAATAAGCCTTTGCGTTTTGTGGGCACCCACGTTGATATCACCAAACGAAAAAACGCCGAACGTAAATTTCAAACTATTTTCGAGTCTTCTCAGGACGCGATCCTAATGCTGACAGATCAGGGCTTTTACGACAGTAATTCTGCGGGACTGGACATGTTTAAAGTCGATACCCGCGAAAATTTTGCCAAGCTCAAACCCTCCGACCTGTCTCCGAAAACCCAGCCATGCGGCGCAGCTTCAACCGAAATGGAGCAATATTACATTCAACAAGCCCTAGAAGAAGGCCAAATTCGCTTTGAGTGGCGGCATAAACGAGCAAATGGCGAGGAGTTTGATGCCGATGTGGCGCTGAGTGCATTGCAGATAAATGGCGAAACCGCACTCCAGGCACTGGTTCGTGATATCAGCGAACAAAAAAGAGCCGAATCAATGTTGCTTGAACGCAACCAGGAGCTACAGGCGGCGAACAAACGTCTTAAAGAGGCGCAGGACATGCTGGTACAGTCCGAAAAGCTGGCATCCATTGGTCAGCTGGCGGCAGGCGTTGCCCATGAGATCAACAACCCTGTTGGCTTTATTCGCTCCAACATGAGTTCTTTCAAGCGCTATACGCAAAAGCTGTTGGATACCTTTGATGCCGCAGAAGAGCTCGTGAAGGACAGCTCCGACGACGAGTTGTACCCCAAACTCAAAAGCCTCAAAGAAACCCAGGACTTTGAATATTTAAAAGAAGACATTCTCGATTTGCTGGAAGAGAGCCAGGAGGGTATTGACCGCATTGTTAAAATCGTCAAAGACCTGAAAGACTTCTCGCACGCGGGGGATATTGAATGGGAGCTTAGCGACCTTCACAAGGGGCTGGAAAGCACGCTCAACATTGTACACAACGAACTCAAGTACAAAACGACCATCGAGAAACACTACGGCAACATCCCGCGTGTGGAGTGCATGTTATCGCAACTCAATCAGGTGTTTATGAACCTGCTGGTAAACGCCGGTCATGCTATCGATGAACGCGGCATCATTTACGTACGCACCGGCATGCACGACAGCGATTCGATTTTTATCGAGATTGAAGATACCGGTTGCGGAATTGCACCGGAAAAACTTTCTCGCATATTCGACCCCTTCTTTACCACCAAGCCCATTGGACAGGGAACGGGTCTGGGTCTTGCGCTCACCTACGGCATTATCGAGAAACACTCCGGTGAAATCACCGTTGAAAGTGAGGTGGGCAAAGGGACAAAGTTTCGTATTGTACTTCCCATTAAACAAAGTCTCGATGGATAGTTAACGGGTTTAAACCCCGACTGTATAAATCTGCACAATTACTTAGACCTATTAGACCGAGCCTAGTTGCTTACCTGATTAAGATAAAGCTGAGCACTCCCGGTGACCTTTATCGAAATATTGCCATTTATCAAGGAGATACGCTTCTTTTTACTGTTAGGAGTCCGGTTTGAATCAGCCCCCCTAACTTGTGAAATATCAAAAGAATACTAAGCTTGCTTCACGATTTGGGTTATGTTCCTCTGGCGCTCCGCATGTGGAGTCCAGAGCTGGTGTTTTCTCTATGAAAAGCAGGATTAGGACAGCCATCTCGGGGCTTGGCATTTTGCTCGCCCCAATGCTTCAGGCCGGAGGAGCCCCCAGCCCCGACGAGCTGTGGGATATGAATATCGAACAGCTCCTCAACATCAACATCACGTCGTCTTCACGCTTCACCGAATCGTCATTAACAGCGGCAAACAGCGTGAGTATAATCACCCACAATGACTGGGCCAAGCGCCCGGCCCGGCGCACCTCCGACGCGTTTCATCATCTGCCGGGTCTTATCGTGTTACCCGCTCCCACCGGTGGCAACTCGGTTCAGGTAAGAGGTTACGGCGGCGACTCTGTACGTGGCAGGGCGACACTTTTTGACGGCGTACCCATCAATAGCTTCGTCTACAGTACGGATATTTTTTCTGTCGACAACATCGAACTTGGCGTACTCGAACGTATTGAATTAGTGCGTGGCCCCAGCTCGATCATTTATGGCAGCGATGCTTTCCATTCGGCGGTCGCATACGAGAGCTGGCGACCAGACAGCAGTGAGCAAGAGGCCGAGGTAAGCGCCGGTAACGATGCCTATGTACACGGTAGCTGGCGTGCTGGCGACGCAATCAACGAACAGTGGCAAATCGGCTGGGCTATGTCGGGCTCCAGAGAGGGTGATCAACACCAGTCTTTTGCGTATCGCGCCCCATCGGGGGATGAGGAATCCTCTGAGCGTCGACTCGAATGGGAATCGCAAACCGCTGTCTTACACCTCATCAATACGCCATCTGAGCGTGTGCAGTTCAACGCCTCGCTTTACTATGTAAACAACGATTTTGATGATTTTTCTGGCGCGGGTAATGCTGCCTTTTCGACATTTGACCGTGATCGAGGGGGCCATAATGGGCGACTCAAAATGGCCAGAATGGGTTCAAGCCACCAGCTACCCTGGGACTTAGAGCTTGAGAGCCGCCTGTACTACTGGGACATGAAACACGGCCAGGAGTTTGAAGCCCCTGCTCCGCCCGACACGATCATTGAACGCACACATTTTGAAGAGAATCGCTTTGGCACTGCGTTTATCCTGCGCCAGGACAGCGAGGCGATTGCAACGCGCTTGTCGCTCGAGGCAAGCTATGAACAGGCCGAGGTCGACAACAACAGGCTAACACGAACGAGCAAGAATACCGGTGCGGTCACCGAGCTCACTCCCGTAGACTACAGTGGCACCAATCAATCCATTCGGGGTTTATCGCTTGATGCAAACACACAGTTGAGCGAACAATGGCGGGCTATATGGGGAGGCCGCTATGACGATTACGATACCTTTGGCGGCACCTTTAACCCTCGCTTGGGATTCACTTACAGGCCCTCAGAGCATCGGGCGATCAAGCTCGTTTATTCCGAAGCCTTTCGTGCCCCGGCGGCCGTAGAACTGCGTGGCACAACACTGGTACAGGGCGCCCCGGACCTCGATCCCGAAACACTGCAGAATCTCGAACTAAGCCTGATTCACGAAGCCAAACAATGGCAGATGGCATGGGCGGTCTTTCGCAATCATTGGAAAGACCGCATTGTCATCATGCCCTTTAATCAGAATGGATTCACAACAAAATACATGAACTCCGGTGAGTACCGCTCTACAGGGACCGAAGTCAATGTGAAGGGCCACCTGGATCAGTGGTTGTTTGAAGGTGGCGCATCCTACGTTTACAGCGAGAACAGGGATTCTGATGACTGGATAAGTGTGTTCCCCAAGATCATTCTGAATCTGGGAGTCGGTTACAGCTGGCCCGACAAGCAGATTGAGCTGTTTGTACACAACCGCTATCACGACAAAGTTTACTACGGCGACCCCAACCTGCCCCCTAATGATGCCGAAGAGGCGCCCGCCTATTTTCGCACCGACCTGACCTTGAGACAAAACCACGGCGAGCATTGGCAGGTTGGACTGGAACTACGCAATATCTTCAATCGCGACAATGTTTTGCCCTCACTGGTGAACAGTTACAAGGGAATTCCTGATATTGATTTTGACGCCGCAATCAATATTGAATATCGAATGTAGTAAGCATGAGTGAGGAGGGTTCACATCATGGTAGCGCAACTTCGCAGTAATCAGGCCAGCAATAGTCTGGTGGAAGGTTTTCAGGAATACTTTCACATTCAACGAGCACAGGATCGCGAAGTGCTCGAGAGTATTTATCGCATTCGCTATGGCGTGTACTGTGAAGAATTTGGTTTCGATATCCCTCACCAAAATGGCCTGGAACGCGATGAATACGACCGCTATTCCAGCCATTGCCTGCTCTCCCATAAAAAAACCGGCAAGCACGTTGGCTGTATTCGGGTCATTGCCCTGCCCGATGCGGTTAAATCCTTAAGACTGCCATTTATAGAACACTGTGCCGACGTGTTGCATAAAGACAAAATACAACCCGGCGCGATTAAACCTCAGAAGGTTTGTGAAATTTCGCGTGTGGCAGTGGTATCGGATTTTCGCAGAAGGCCCGGCGAGAATACGTCCAAAGATGGCTTGGCTTCCAATCTCAAGGCGGTAAAAGAACAGGATTCGCAACATAGACGCTTCCCTTACATCGCACCCTGTCTTTACTTGGCTGCAGGCGCTTTATTTTTAGCTTCAGGCAGGGAACAAATCTACGTTGCGACCGAACCCCGCCTGATTAAAAGCCTCTCGCTGTTGGGCATACGATTTACACAGGTAAGTGATGTCGCCAATTATCACGGGGAGCGCGCGGTATACAGTATTACCCGAGAATCGATCAGTGAGGATCTTGCCCGTATGCCGTCTCTATTGAGCGGGCTTTATCAATACATACAGAGCCAGGTGACATGAACTGATATCCATACATCATCGTTATGTTTCTATACCACGTTTACAGACATGGAACTGTTGCGCATGGACTATGCAAGCACTAGGACACAGGGCTGTTTCGCCGCCAGAGCACTGCTCGGATTAGTGCTGCTCAATCCTTGTATCGGATTGGCTGAATCAGGACAAATGGCGATTAATGTGCAGGCTGCACTGATCAAAAATATTACCCATCTTATTGAATGGCCAATACTGAGCAGTCGTTCGGAGTCTTCCCACTTTACCGTCTGTGTCCATGGCCCTGTGCAACTTGGCTCTCAGTTTGAGGAGATATTTTCGCGTAAGACCATTAAGGGCAAAGAGGCGCGTATTTTACCCGTTTCAACGATCGATCTTCAGGAATGCGATGTGGTTTATGTCGCTGCCTCACCCCGAAAGGTGCTGCAAGCCATACTCGACAACGCGAGCCAGTTTGGTGTGCTCACCGTGAGTGCCCACAGCGGCTACGGAGAATTGGGATTTCATGTGAACTTTTACCTGCAAAGCGAAAAGCTTGCATTCGAACTCAATAAACTCACCCTGGATGAAGCTGGTTTTCAGGTAAGCACCCAGCTTTATCGTTATGCACGTATTGTGAAGTGACGACCCTATGTTCAGACAGTTATCGATCAAGAACAAACTCACTCTCATCATTACACTGGTGACGGCACTGACGCTTATTTTGGGTTTCTCGGGTATCACCCTTTCTTACTTCAACGAAACCCGCAGCAAACTGATTGAAGGGATCGAAAAAGAGGCTCGCCTGGTCGCCAGTTACAGCCAGGTACCCCTTGCCCTCAATTTTCATGATGATTTGAGACGCATTCTCAGCGAGGTGACCATTCCCACTCAGCACACTAGCGCAATTTGTGATTTAGACCCCATACAACTCATTCAGGTAAATAAAGGCGGTGGAGAGCTCTCTTCTGCCCGTGACTGCCGTACGCAGGGTAGCGTGTGGCAGGGCGACTGGTTACTGGTGACGCAACCCATGTTTGATGTGGATGGTGCCAAACTGGGTCAGGTGGTATTTAAAGTGTCGACCCGACCCTTCTATCAAAATGTACGAGAATTTGCTTCCTGGGCACTGGGAATCACACTCGCTTCAATCGCTTTCAGCTTGCTTATGGCCCGGCGGTTGCAACGCTACATTTCAAGCCCGATCATGGACCTTGAAGTGGCCACAAAGCAGGTGTGCACGCGCGAAAACTATGATTTTAGAGTGCCCGTCACTTCTCAGGACGAGGTAGGCAGTCTAAGCCACTCGTTTAATCAAATGCTCGAAGCGCTGGAGCAACGACAGAGCGAACGCAATAACGCAATCAAGGAAATGCACGTACTGGCTAACTATGACTCGCTTACCCGTCTCCCCAACCGTGCACTGTGTCTGGATCGATTGCATCAGGCCCTGGCCAAGGCCAAACGGCAGCACGAAAGCGTCGCCATTATGTTTATCGATTTAGATAACTTTAAGGATATTAACGACCACCTTGGTCACAATGCCGGCGACAAGTTGTTGGTGCAGGTGAGCGATCATCTCATTCACTCTCTTCGCCAGGGAGACACACTGGCCCGCCTGGGTGGCGATGAATTCGTCGTGATTCTTACCGATTTCAAATCCAAAACCGACCTGGCCAATGTTGCAGATAAATGCGTGGAGGCGGTCTCACAGAATTTTACTATTCTCGATAATGTCGTCACCACGACTGCCAGTATTGGCATCGCCATCTATCCCGACGATGCAGAGACTACTGAAGAATTGCTCAAAGCCGCCGACAGTGCCATGTATCAGGCCAAAGAACGCGGCAAAAACGTCTATTACTTTTACGAACAGCAAATTAATAGCATCATCGCACGGCGCCATACGTTGTCTAATGAATTACGCCAGGCACTCAACAATAAACAACTCCATGTTGAATATCAGCCGGTAGTCGATATCAGCTCCAATACCATCGTGGGAGCCGAAGCGCTGGTGCGTTGGGACCACCCGGAACAGGGTCCCATTTCGCCGGCCGAATTTATACCCATTGCCGAAAGCTGCGGCCTTATCCTCCAGGTGAGTCTGTTTGTGATTGAATCGGTATGTCAGTTTATCGCCAACTCACGAGACCAATTGAGCGACAACTTTTCTGTCGCCCTCAACCTGTCACCGGTAATTCTGCGCCACCCACACTTGCTTGAGCAGATCAAAGACTTTTTGGACAAATACGCCGTGCCCGCTAAATACATCTGCTTTGAGGTGACCGAAAACACGCTGATGAACGAGATGGAGCACTGTATTAAACGCCTGAATGCTCTCAAGGCAATGGGATCGAAAGTGTCCATTGACGACTTTGGAACCGGCTACTCGTCGTTGTCCTACCTGAGCAAGCTGCCAGTAGACAACCTCAAAATCGACCGCTCGTTTATCGATGACGTGGTCACCGACACCAACGACGCGGCCATTACCCTGGCCATTATTTCTCTCGCGCAGAGCCTGCACCTCAAGGTCATTGCCGAAGGTGTAGAAGATCAAACACAACTTATGTTTCTCAAGAACAGTCAGTGCGAGTACATTCAGGGTTTTCTGGTTAGCCCGTCTCGCCCAGAGACGGCATTTATGGCCTTTTTGCAGCATTACAACCAGACTCAGGCCATCAATTAGGGTATTCGCGCCACACGATGGTGCACGGGCTACGAGGGACATTCGAATTGTGTAAACGAAGTATTATTTTCAGGCGTCGGGGCTTTTGAGCAGCCACGCTTTTATCTATACTCCTTGCCATAAATCAAATTCTGTTGATTGTTATGCTGCCCGTTCGGGGTTGTCGGCATCGGCTTGATTGCCTCCAGTTTCCCATTTTCCTCCGCAATAAAACAAAAAGGATTGTTTTATGCGTGCATACATCATTGGCAGCGTTGCCCTGTACAGAGAAAGCCTCGCATCAGTGCTTGGCCAAACCCTGCACATGCAGGTAAAAGCAGGGCCTCCAGAGCCTCGTGAGGTGCTTCATACACTTGCTAACTGGCCTGCCGACATTGTTTTGCTCGACGCCGCTGCGCCGGGCTTTCTGCAGCTAGGCCAGCAGATTACCGACCACACTCAAAGCAAGTTGCTGGCGCTGGCTCTGACCGAAAACGAACGCGACGTGATTGCCTGCGCGGAGTACGGCTTTGCCGGCTATATCAGTCAGAATGCCGGTATCGATGACTTGCAACGCATCATCAAATCCAGCCGATGTGGAGAATTGCAATGCTCACCGCAAATAGCTGGTGGTCTGCTGCGTCGTATCCATTCTCTGGTCGGAGAACATTTCACACCCTCAGAACAACCTAACTTTACCCGCCGCGAAAATCAGATCGCGGCGTTGCTGGCCTCAGATCTCACCAATAAAGAGATAGCACGGCAATTGAATATCCAGATCTCTACCGTCAAAAATCACGTGCACAACGTCTTCGAAAAGCTGCACGTACATAGCCGGCGGGATGCTATCAGCCGTTTAAAAAACCTTTCTCAGCACAAGACCTTTCTGAGTTCGTAAGTTCTTACATACTCTCAATGCTCAGGTACCAGTACCTTTCTAGTGCTTTATTAGATCTTTCGTTCGATGTTCAAGCGTTTTTTCACATCGCATAATCGTTGTGTTGATTGCCTCACTTACCCTGCTTTACAGAGGCACAGGCAACGAGATATCAGTATTGATGCTGAATGCGTAACGAGCATTGCGGACACGGATGTTAATGACGGTTTTATTCTGTTTTAGCCATTAGGTCCCTTCCGAAACGCTTTCCCTTTGCATTCTTTTTCAACAGGCAGTTGCACGCTGCGACTCTGGAAAGCAGTAGCAAGCTGTACAAACTGGAGAGATCAATCCGATGAGCGTCGATGTTCCCCTCGACAATATCAAAATTAAGGAAATTGACACGATCGATTTTGGTACGGGTGTGAATCTCGATCTGGCCAACATCGGGATCACTAAACTCGAGCCCATCAATATTGCCCTTACGCAATTACCCGAGATCATTCTCAATGCCTGCGTAAAGGTAACTGAGCTGCCCACCATCAACGTCATCAGCGACAGCAAGGTGGATCTCGGACTGGACAACATCAAGGTCGATCTGGGGCTCGACAACGTCAAAGTGGATTTGGGCTTGGATAATATTCGTATTCGCGAACTGCCGCAGCTGGACTTTCAGTTTGGACTGCGCCCCATGCGTTTTCATTTCCCACTCAATTATAAGGTTTGCCTGAGCCTCTTCGGTTGCAAGGTCTTTCAATTCGAAAGCTGCGGCGAAAGTATGTTTATCGCCGAAGACTACAAACCGCGTAAATCCGAGGAGTGTAAATAGTCACGCCTGTATCAACATTGTATCCATGACCGTCAATAGCAATCAGCGCAAAAAGAAGACGAACAAAGAGCCAGATCACGGGGACGCAACAACATGAAACATGCCTATCAAGACCCCTGTGGGCAACCAAGCTGTTGCCCACCCGAACAATTACAGTTGCCCTCCTGTAAAGGCTGGCTCATGCTCGCTCCGCGCGTAATCGCGGCCACGCTCTCGGGCAGTGCGCAAGTCATCAAACGCACTTTCGACGGCAGCTGGCAAGACGAAGACACGTGCTGCACGCATAAAAGTGATTGCTGTGAGATCCCCGAAACCAGCTGCCCCTCGCCCTGCGTTGGTGAAGTGATCTGGCAAGCCTGCAGTGGCGACCGACTTCATCACCTCTTAAAAATTCGAAACACGGGCAATGACAGCCGCAAGTTCAAGCTGGCAGCACAAACCTTCTCTTGCAGCAACGCGCAATTAGACATCAAGCCTTCCGAAAAAACGCTCAAACCCGGTGAGCACTTTGAAGCAAAACTGAGTTTTGTGGTGCCCGACGAGCTTGCCGGAGGCAGTTACTCCTCCGAAGTTAAAATACTAGGGCGCTATGAGCAGGTGTTATGCGTTCATCTTTGCGTTCATCCCCGGCAGGCATGCTGCACCGAAGTTAAACAAGGTGAGATTCCCAAGCGTATCAAGGCCGATCATTGGTACAAGCACTTTCAATGCGAGGAGAACTGCTTTGAAGAAATTACCGATAGCAAAGCCGATGCGCGTAAGAAATAGCGTTTAATCGCGCGTTATAGCAAGACGAAAGCACCCAGACGAGAGCACCAGGAAGAAAATACCAAGGCAAAAATAACCAGGGGAAGACAACCATGACTACAACACTGGCAGCCCCCAAATCCAAAGCGGTGAAGGCACGCGTAAGGCGCCCACAGACGACGCAGAATAAACCGGTTACGCTCAAGCATCGACATGTGATGGCGAATGGGCTGCGCTTTTTTGTTGCGGAATCCGAGCCCTCCGCACCGACACCAAGCGTGCCTCCCATTCTCTGCCTGCATGGTTTTCCTGAGGGGTGGATGTGCTGGCGTCCCTTGATGCGACTGTTGCCCGAAGCAATACTCTATGCGCCCGACTTACGCGGCTACCCTCTGAGCCCCTGCCCCAATGGCAACGTGGACGTTTTTACGCTGATTGAAGACGTACGCGCTCTGATCGAGGCATTGGGTCTTGAGCGCCCCATTCTGTTGTGTCACGACTGGGGTGGCGCTATTGGCTGGATTTTCGCACACCGTTACAGCAGCCTGATTGATCGCTTGATTGTAGTGAATTGCACGCACCCGAAAACACTGGTCCGTGCAGCCCTGCACTTTGACGAACTGCAGCCCCTGCGTATTCCGTGGGTGCTGCCTTTTCAGGTGCCCTATTTACCCGAGGCCCTGATCAGCTCGCGCATCGGCCGCAAGCTCCTTAAGCTTTCCTTTACCTTGCGCGCCAGCCCACGGGGCAACATGAATGAGGCGCTCGTCGACGAAATTGTCGGCCGCTTTAAACGCCCCAAAGATCTGCGCGGCGCCATTGATTATTACCGCGATGTTTTTAAAACCCTCGTGCTGCCCAAAGAGCGCAAACAACTGGAGTCTATCTATGCGCAGCCCATCAGTGCGCCCACCACGCTGGTATGGGGCATGCTCGATGAAGCTCTGCCCTATCGCGTCGCGCAACAGAGCTACCGCGATGCCGGCATCGATGTGGAATGGCGACCACTGGATGGCATTGGCCATTTTGTCGATCTGGAAGCGCCGGAACTACTAGCCAAAGAAGTACGCAGGCATTTCCCTAATTCATCGGACAGAGGTTAGCGAGGGAGAGCGATGAAAGCGGTCTACGATGCCATCGTAATCGGCTCCGGCTTTGGCGGAGCGATCACTGCCTGCCGTTTGAGTCAAGCGGGGCGTTCGGTGTGCATTCTGGAAAAAGGTCGGCACTGGCAGCGACATGACTTCCCGCGCGCTACGGGTGAAGTAGCCCGGTCAGCGGTATGGAATAAGAGCGCCCAGGGAGGTCCTGACCAGGGCTTTATCGAGTATGTACCCTTCAAGCGCATGGATGTGATCCAGGGCGTGGGGGTAGGCGGAGGATCTCTGCACTACTTTAACGTGCATCTGCGGCCACCTCCCA
This sequence comes from Oleiphilaceae bacterium, assembly GCA_041589495.1. Classification (GTDB taxonomy): domain Bacteria; phylum Pseudomonadota; class Gammaproteobacteria; order Pseudomonadales; family Oleiphilaceae; genus PZPK01. The sequence goes on from JBFHVM010000007.1 coordinate 11,186, forward strand.
CCATTTTCAATTCATCCCGCTGGCCCGCGAACATCAACCTCAAGACGCTCACACCCTATTACGAGCTGGCTGCCGATATGCTGGCGGCAAAAACACTAAGCCCTCCCATGCATCGAGCGCTGCCTCTGCGCACCAAAGCGTTTCGTGAAGCCGCAGAATGCCTTGGGCAGCAGGCCGAGGCGGTACCCATCTGTGTGCATACTGCGTCTGAGCGACACCAGTCGCCTGGGGGCCGCGAGCAATCGGCATGTGACTATTGTGGCAATTGCCTCTTGGGTTGTCACAAGCACGCCAAAAACACGCTGGATCTAAACTACATCCCTATGGCGTTGCATCACGGCGCGGAGTTATTCGCCCAACACGAGGCACTTTGTATCACGCCCAAAAACGGCTGCTACACGGTTTCGTTCAAGGACTACCGTGAAGGTGAACAGCCTCGGCTGGCCAAGGTGTCAGCCAAACAGGTGATTCTTGGGGCGGGTACGCTGGGGACTAACGAGTTGCTGCTACGATGCAAAGAACAATATCGCACGCTGCCCAATCTCTCGCCGAGCTTGGGTGAGCGTTTTTCCAGCAATGGCGATTTTCTGTTTGCCGGAGCCTATTTCAAAGACAAAGTGATCGACCCCGGTCGAGGCCCCAGCATCACCAGTGGGCTTGCCTTTAACACCCCGCCCGAGCAACATATTTACATTGAGGATTTGGGCTTTCCCGATCCCTTTATCTGGTATTTCAATGCCCTATTGGCGCGCCGAGGCCGCACCCGGCAATTGCTCGAACAGTGCAAACGCTACTGTCTGAATGCGCTGGGTGTAAATATCGAATTTGAACTGGATCGTATGCTGGAGGACGGTTACCTCAGTCACTTTATGCCATTTTTGGGCATGGGTTCGGATGCCGCCGATGGTCGTTTGTACCTTAATAAGTCGGGGCAACTGGAAATGGACTGGTCCTATCGCAACAGCAAGCGCATGTTCAAAGCCATGACTGGTCATATGCGCGCACTGAGTGAGGCCGCCGGCGGAAGGTTTGTAAACAGTTTTATGTGGCGCACACCGCTGCTGGGCCTGCCAGTTTCTAAGACCTTGACCGCACATCCATTGGGTGGAGCTAGTATGGCCGACACCCCCTTGCACGGAGTCACTAATCCGCAGGGTGAAGTATGGGGCTACCCGGGCTTGTACGTGTCCGATGGTGCCCTGTTACCTGCCGCCATCGCGGTGAACCCCTCGGCCACGATTAGTGCCATGGCCGAGCGCGTTGCCTTTCATCTACTGCATGGTCGTGAATTGAAAAAAAACGACCGACTCAGGCCCACCAACTTACTACCGGCATCCGTCTCCACCCCCACCACCCCATCAACTTCGAAACCCCACACGCGTACCAAACGCCGCAAAAAGGAGGTAAGCGTATGAACAACACTCTCAAAAAATGGCTGAATATGTCTCGCGACGAACTCGACGAGGTTTATAAGAAAGCCAAACCCGGTGAAGTACCACAGGGCGATACCAAAGGCACAGCCATTCTGGCAGGCGGCCCCTTTCCCAAACTGTTTGCTCTAATTGCCAATGCACTCGCCTGGCAGGGCAAGATATTCGATATGTTCCAACCCGACTACGACAAGGGCGTGTTGGTGAATAAAGTATCCCCCTTGGGCACACGACTGATAGCCGCCAAGGTGTATCGCGATACCAGCTGGATGGATGGACAAGCCACGATTGTGATCGACTATTCCAGCACCTCATTGCTGGCACGCCAGATTCGCGATGAAATCCGCGAAGTGGAGCCAGGCCTCTATCTGGGCAAGGTCTGGTGGGGCAAACACCGGGTGCTGGATTTCGCGCTCGAAACCACGGCATGAGGTGAACCATGAATGCAATCGCCAAGGCGCTCCCCTTAAAGGCTCCAAGCGGCAAGGCCGGGTTCATACGCGGGCTGCGCAGCAAGATTAAAAGCTTCTTTGATATGCCCCAGAACGCCATTAACCTGGTGGCGCCGCTCAAGGCCAGCAAAGAAGCCGGCTTGCGCCGTATTCTGCAGCGCATACAGACTAATACGCATCACAACACGGTACTGCCCTTTAGCCTTTTTGCGGATCGGCTGCACTTTGCTCGCTTTTTGATTCTTGAAGGCCCCGACCACCCGGAAGAATACGGATCCTCGCTGGTATTTATTGCCAATGTAGATGGCACTGAAGAGGACTTTTTACACGCACTGGTACAACAGGCCGCTACGGGGCTGGACCAGGTGTTTGAAGCCTGCCAGGGCTATCCACCCAAAAGCCGGCGCACGAAAAAATCACGCTTCGCGTTTTTACAGGCGCATTTATTGCCCGCTCAGGCCTTTTATATCAATACCGTTGGGCGAGGTGTGCAACAGATACTGAACGAAGAACGTCTGCACAATGCCTTGCAAGAAGCTCTTAACAACATTCCGCCAGAGCCAAATAAGTCAGCGAAACAACTCCGCCAGCAAGTAATTGAGCACGTTGAAAACAGCCCGGATTTAAGCTGGGCACTGGAGGCGCCCGAGGCGCCCTCCTTTCTGTGGCAAGCTAAAGAACAGCTGCGTTTTGCTGTCATCCTATCGATTGGTTCAGCGGTGTTGGTAATTTCCTGGCCAGTACTGTTGGCCTGGTTGCTGCGCATTCAAATGCTCGAAAAAGGCGATAAGGAAGAACGGCACCGCCCGTCACTGCAGCGCCTCAATAAACTGCGCGCCGGTGAAGATTTCGCCGCACACAATCCTTTCTCCGCAGTAGGCTATGTGAAATCTGGCATTTTACGGCGCGCCACCGCGCGCTCATTGCTGGCCTCCGCACAAGTTGCACTGCGGCATTATTTTAACGATGGCAACCTGGCCGGCATTCGCTGGTTGGGGCTCGACAGCGTCGACACGATTCACTTTGCCCACTGGATCATGCTCGAGAACGACCGGCGCCTGTTATTTGCCAGCAACTACGACGGCAGCCTCGAAAGCTACATGGTGGATTTTGTCGACAAGGTGAGCTGGGGGCTCAACATCATCTTCAGCAATGGCGAGGGTTATCCGCGCACCAATTGGCTGGTATTCGAAGGCGCCCGTAATGAACAACGGTTCAAAGACTACATCGGCAATCATCAGGTGGAGAATCAGGTATGGCATGCGCCCTACCCTCATCTGACAGCCGTCAATATCGCCAACAATTCAGCCTTGCGGGCCGGTTTACGCGGGCGCATGACTGAACAGCAAGCACAGCGCTGGCTACAACGTTTTTAGAGAGGGACACCATGAGCGAAGCCAACACTAAATCGCGCCAATCCAGGCAGAAGGGCAAACATAAATCATTGCCAAATGCTACGCCCGAAAAATTGGAACCCAATGCACGAAACGGATCTTCCCCGGTGTTGCAAGGCCAACTTTCACCGTCTGATCATGCGTCGCATAGTTCGCTGGAACATGCCCAGGGTTTATTGGTAAGTGGTTACGCAAAATTGCGTGCCGCCACTTATGTTTTACTTAGTATCAACAACGCGAAAAAATCACGTCGCGTTTTGCAGAACATGTTCAGTCTGCTCACTTTTCATGGCAAACCGCCGCTCTCCCAGGCGGTAAATATTGCACTCACCTACGAAGGTCTAAAAGCACTGCAGCTGCCCAAATCGATATTAAGTCAGTTCTCTGATGCCTTTCGCAGTGGTATGACCACAGAACACAAGCAACGCATATTAGGCGATGCCGGTGCTAATGCACCGGAGCACTGGGAATGGGGAGGCCCCGACAACCGCAGCGTGGATATTCTTTTACTGTGCTATGCCGAAGACGACAATAAACTGGAGCAACTGTATTCGCGTATCTACAAGTCGCTGAGTTCGTCGGGAATGGATATCATCAAACGACTCGAAACCAGTACACAAGACATGCAATCCAAAGAGCACTTTGGCTTTAAAGATGGTATTGGCCAACCTTTTGTGGCCGAGCTGACCCAGGGGCGTTCGGGCCATACCGGCGAGGTACCACTTGGAGAATTTTTACTGGGCTATCCCAATGGTTATGGGCGCTATACACAACGCCCACTGATCGATTCAAAACTCGACCCACAGAATCTCTTGCCACCCGACCCGGAAGGTAGCCAACGCCGTGATCTGGGCAAAAACGGCACCTATCTGGTATTTCGCCAATTAGCGCAGGATGTGCCTAAATTCTGGCGATACATGCAGAGACAAAACAAAACCGCACCGAATGACCATCAAATCAGCATCGCCCTTGCCAGCAAGATGGTCGGGCGCTGGCCCAGTGGTGCGCCTCTGGTACTGAGTCCGGAACAGGACAAGCCGGAGATGATGGACAAAGATGCTTTTGCCTATCACAAACAGGATGCCGAAGGCTTTCGTTGTCCACTTGGCGCACATATACGGCGCACCCACCCGCGCGACTCACTCCCCCCCGAACCCGGCACTGATAAGTCTCTGGATTTCAGCAATCGACACCGCATGATTCGCCGCGGCAGAACCTACGGTGCGCCCTTTCATCCGAGTCTCGACCCCGAGATATTCCTTAAAAATCTGAGCGTTGATGACATACCCGGAGAACGCGGCCTGCATTTTATCTGTCTCAACGCCAACATTGGTCGGCAGTTTGAATTCATACAGCACACCTGGGCGAATAACCCCAATTTCAATGGACTCTATGCTGACCCAGACCCCATTATCGGCGCCCGCGAAGCCTATGGGCTCAAGCGCGACCAATTCACCGTTCAGCAGTGCCCCGCGCGCAAACAGTTGCACAACCTGGAAAACTTTGTAACGGTGAAGGGCGGTGCGTATTTCTTCCTGCCCAGCCGTGCAGCCTTGCAATATGTGCTCCAGTCGGGTGACTAAATATGCGTGCTCAAGCCCTAACACAAACCCCTGAGCCCACCACACCGAAAGTATCCGCGGCCTTACCGAGAGCGTTTGACCGGGCCACCACGCGCGCCTTTCATATGCTGCGTCGACTCGACCCCTACTACCGAGACCAGTTTGATCATTACTTGCGTCCAGGGCTTCAGGCCCTGACACAATTGGCGATACGCGCGAGTACCGACATTCCCGATCTGCCAGCGGGCGCCGAGCTGGTGCGCCCTGACGAGGAAGAAGTCACCGAAGCCATCACACAAACCATGAACCGTTTTTTGGTAAAGCACTACGCCAATACCGGCAAGACTGCAGAGCGGGCAGGAAACACGAAAACCTATGGTTTACTGAAAGCCTTCTTTCAGGTGGAGAATGATATTCCCGAACGCTTTCGTCATGGTTTGTTCCGGTCAATCAAGCGACATCCAGCCTATGTCCGTTTCGCCGGCCCAGGCCCACTGGCCACGCCCGACATTGAAAACAACGGCATTCTCAGTATTGGCATTAAAATAATGGGCGTACCCGGCCGCAAGCTGATGAAAGAAGAAAAACATACCCAGGACTTTTTGGGCATCAGCAGCCCGACGTTTACCACGCCAGATGTATACGAAAACCTCAAACTGCAGCAGGCCATCGAGCTGGGTGCTCCCGCCTGGTACTTTATTAACCCCCGCGCCCCACACCTTCTCGATGCCGTGATGCAGGGACTTTACGCTCGTACCCACGCCAATCCTCTGGAGCTTGATTACTACAGCTGCGTACCTTTTAGCTGTGGCCCGCAACGCGCGGTAAAGTACCGTTTTCGTCCACTGTGGGAGAAGAAATCCAAAGTAGGCAAAATCAGCGATGATTACCTGCACGAGGCCATGGTCAATACCTTGGCCAATCGTGCGGTGCACTTTGATGTGCAGGTTCAGGAGCAAACCGAACCTGCGTGTATGCCTATCGAAAACACTTCCGTCATCTGGCCAGAGCATCACTCGCCATGGATAACAGTGGCCAAACTGCATATACCGGCACAACGCTTTAACAGCAAATCTCAAATGGCGTTTGCCCGCAATATGAAATTCAACCCCTGGCATGCATTACCGGCACATCGGCCGCTCGGCAATCAGAATCGTGCCCGCAAAGCGATTTATCAGCGAACATCGACGATGCGGCAACAAATTAACGGCGAGACCTTTATTGAGCCGACCGGAGATGAAGTATTTAACTGACGCATTACAAAAATGAAGAACATAAACGTGGGAGATCAAAAAAATGAATGCTATCACCGGCTTCGTCGAACGCAGCGCGAAAGTTTTTGGTAACTTGCCCTATCTACCAAGAGTGCTTTCACCCCTTGGAGAAGAACAGCCATATTCGGAATTGAATCCGGAAAGCTATGCGTCTCCAGCACGTTTCGCGTCTGTCGTGCAGGGGGCAATTTTCCCCATATATGCGCCGTTCAGAGGGGTAAACCTACCTACAGTCAAACCCAAAGCACACTGCATCAAAGACAATCAGAAATGGTTTTTTCTGAATGGCATTTGTACCAATGAGGATGTGTTGAAGTTAAACGGCAAGGCCCTGGCTGAACTCTTTGCTCGCGAAATCACCCTGCTGCACAATCCCTCTGATGGTTTTGTACTCGACCTCATAGAATGCGCTATCGGTCGCAAGATGCAGATCATCTCAAGGCTGGATGAGGGCATCGCGGAAATACTGGAAAAGGCACTGGCAGAACATAGCAAGGTGGTACTCATTGCCCATTCACAAGGTGGCATTATCAGCGCCAATGCGGCACGAATTCTGGCCGACAAGCTCAATGCTGAAGAACGCATGAACGAACTCAAAAAACTCGAGCTCTATACCTTCGCCAGTGCCGCTCCGGAACTGGATATTCCCGAAATATACAGCGAGCATTTTTTCAATACCGATGACTATGTCGCGCGCATCGGTGTTGCCGGCTTTCCCGAAAAGTTCTCGGGTAAACTGTTTGAATTCGAGGCCTCGGGCCACCTTCTCAATGCGCACTACCTGCCGCACTTCGTGAACAAGAAATACAAATGCAAAGCCCGCGCGCAGAGCCGCCTGTTTAAATATTTACAAACCCGGCACTGAAGCTATCCACCACCAATCGATTACGTGTTTAACCAGCTACGTGCCGAATTGGTAATCGCCAGCACAGCAGGATGCTTGAGTTTACGCTCCACCGTAATAGCGTAGAATTGCTCTTGTACCTGCTCGGTCGCTCCAATGATTTGCACACCATAGTGTTCCGCCACTTCCTGGGCAATGGCGCTTGGGACTGGGAATACCCCCACGCCGTCTTGCCCGAACACCTTCATCAGAGCGCTGTCATCAAACTCGCCAACCAGGTTTGGAAACACCTGCTGCTCGGTTAGCCAGTCGAGTAAACGTGCCCGGATGCGGTTATTACCGCCAGGGATAAGCATAGGAGCGCCATTAAGGCTGCGCGGAAAATCACCTTTAAGCGTGTTGGCTAGATCTTCTCTGGCCAAAAAGCTCAGACCAGAGTCTCCCAAAGGGTGACTAAAGCCTTTGACGCTAACACCTGCAGGAATAGGCCCGTCAGCAATCACAATATCGAGCCGGTGCAAAGCCAGCTCTGCGAGCAGTTCTTTCAAATCATTTTCACGACAGACCACGCGTGTTGCGGCATTGCTTTTTAATGCTGGCGAAATGAGTCGGTATGCGATGGTTTTGGGCACCACATTGGCGATACCAAGCTGCAGTATGTTGGATGGCTCACCAGACGCAGCACGCACCCGTTGTTCCAGTTCATTACCCAGAGAAAAAATATCATCCGCGTATTTGAGTACCTGCTTGCCTACCGATGTGAGCACCAGATTACGACCAACCTTTTCAAATAGTGCCTTACCCAGATGATCTTCAAGCAGAGAGATTTGTGCACTAATGGTTTGCGGCGTGATATGCACCCGATCACTGGCTTTGGCAATACTCCCTTCACGTGCAACCAACCAAAAATAATGGAGGTGTTTGTAATTTAGCATGCGATCCTTCGTCAAAACCTAATATTGATTAATTAATATTCGAATTTTTTCGAAAATTCAAACATCCTAAGCTGAATTTGCCTATCCACAGGAGGAAGCTTCATGCAAGCTGAAATACAAGCGCGCAATATTGCCCTCAACTGCTCCCTACAGATTAGCTAGACCTATGTTCTAGCCTTTTTTTGTTGGCCATGACAACCCCGTCAAATTCACATAAGCGCATAGTACGCTAGTCACCATCATGCTAAATTTAAAGCTGAATTTTTATCGGTAGGATGCCATGACACTGCTTATTATCTATCTCTCCATCGCCATTGGCGTGTCGTTTATGTGTTCGATCCTTGAAGCAGTGCTTTTGTCCATCACTCCCAGCTTCAGCGAAAAGTTGCAGGCCGAAAAGCCGGTGCGCGGCGCCAAGATTACGCAAGTGCGTGACAATCTGGATGAATCCCTATCGAGCATACTGATTCTCAATACCTTTGCACATACGATGGGCGCCGCCGGGGTGGGGTCACAAGCCCTGCAAGTGTTTGGCAAGGAATGGGAAACGGCCATTGCCATCGTACTTACGCTAGCCATTCTGTATTTCTCAGAAATTATTCCCAAAACTCTGGGCGCCACGTTTTGGCGACAACTCGCCATTCCCGCAGCTTACGTGATTTCGGTGCTGGTCAAGCTGGTTTATCCCTTGGTATGGCTGTCGACCCGACTCACCAAACTGTTCAATGCAAACAAAGAAAACGAAATCACCCGTGAAGAAATTATCGCGCTGGCGTCGCTGGGGCATAAAGACGGCAACCTCTTTTCACAGGAAAACGAGTACTTATCCAATCTGTTGAGCTTGCGTGAGATTACGACCGAACAGATACTCACCCCGCGCACCGTGGTGCACATGCTGCCTTTTAATATGACAATCAAAGAAGCCCTGGATAATCCCCAGACCCGACAATTTACGCGTATGCCGGTTTATGGCGAAAACATCGATGATATTCAGGGCAAAGTGATTCGTGCCGATTTATACGAAGCCGAGCGAAGCGGTAAAGGCAACGAACGGATTAGCAGTATTATGAAACCGGTGTTTCGTGTATCAGAAAAAATGCCCGTACAAAGTTTGCTGGATGCCTTTATCAAACAACGTGCACATCTTTTTCTGGTAGAGGATGAGTTTGGTCAAGCCGCAGGGGTTGTCACTCTGGAAGACGCCATAGAGACCTTACTGGGTCGCGAAATTGTTGATGAGACCGACAAGGTGGAAGACATGCAGGCTCTTGCACGCTCAAAATACCGCAAGCGTCTGCGGGATGAGAAGAACAGTTAAGTCTTCCTCGCGCCACGTTCAAACAGAACTTACTCAGCGAGCTCTATCCAGCGATAAATCCCATTGACCCGGCCATTTACAATCCAACGCTCTGTGTCCAAGATAAGCGCGTTGAAAGAGTCGTTGCAGTCACTACTTTCACGCTCATTAAGCGTAAAGTTGGTGCAGGCAATGACGCGCCAAGCGTCGTCGCCTGGAGCATAATGCTTGCCCAGCACTCGTGCTTCTGCATTCTGAAAGCCGGCCCCTGCTGAAAGGTAAAGTTGCGCAATAGCGCTTTCCAGCTGTTTATTTTTAGGCGCCTCGGGGGACGCTGAAAAGCAAGCAGTAAGTTGAAATACAACTAAAACAATAAAAATACTTCGAAACATCAAGACTTCCTTATCACGTAATTCTTTAACTTTATTTCAGCGGCCTCATGGTGACCCCCGCTTTCTCAAACTGGGTCACGATTTTTACTGCATTTTGATTACCCGCGGCAGCCAACGCAGCGAGCTTACCACCAATGCCCTGTAGCTGCTGCTTCGCGGCATTGATTTCAGCAATCTTTTTGGCTTGAATTTGTTTACTGCTTTCAAAAGTTTGCGCTGTCTGTATATTTTTAAATGTCTCGGTGACACTTTGTAGCAGCAGTATCAGCACCACTGACCACAAAGCCACACGCAAGGACGACATTAGTCCTTTTTTGTCCTTCAACTCAGACAAAGATGCCGTTTGGCTCCCTTGAGAACTTTGCGAAGGAGCCTTCGCGTCGATGATATTCGACTCCACTGCTGCTAGATTTGTGTCAGACACAGGTACCTCCAATCCCTTGATATCCAAGGCCTTGACCACATTGCAGCGCAATCATTGCTCACTTCCAACTGAGAATGTTACACCCTCGCTGGACAGCATTTCTCGCAGTGCTTCATCGCCATTAGATGCCGCCATGGACGCCGTGGCATTAATCAATTGATTATTAATCTTCACAAAGCCAATATTTTCTTGAATATAGGTATTTCGCGCGTCTATATCATTGGCTTCTTTAGCTAATCCAACATCAGAAAACGCGTTGAAGATACTTAAAACAAGCGCGACTACAGCCGATCCTGCAAGCAACTTATCCATCACACCACTCATTAACCAAGCCCTTCCTACTGAAGAGAGCGCTAGCGGCGCACTCCCACTTACGTACGCTTAATCCGGCAATACCTGACAATAAGAGCAACAAGGTGCCAGGCTCGGGTACCTCTGTCTGATTATCAACTACAGCTATTGCAAAGGTTAACTCAATTGGATTGAGACCAATATCAGCAAAACCCGCTAATGAACTGAAACCATTGAAGACAATACTTTCCTCATAAACTCCGAGACCCAAACTTGAGGTATCGAGCTGCACATCCAAGCTTGCGAGGATGTTGTCGACTGTCAGATCCACCAAGTCGTCAAACCCGGAAAGGCAGAACACTACACAACTATTATTCCAGTCGCTGAAGAAGCCGGTGAGATTATCTGCTGGCCCTACGGCTGAGTTTTCGAGTCCAAGCGTGTTGGCGAAAGTGAGGCCAATATCATCCAGATTGATCGTACCAAAGTCCAAGAGGTAACTATCACCTGAACCGCTGAAACTACCATCATCCTGTGCATCCGCAACATCAAAGAAGCTTGCTTCAGCCAGGTTGTTGACGGTTCCTGAAAGCGCGATGGAGGCACTACCCAAGCTCGCGTCTGCCAAGTATTCATTCGTACTAATGAAACCAATACTCGCCTCGCCGCTGTATACGCCAGCAACCGAGGTATCCATCGTAACGGAAACGTCTTGACTCTCACCTGCTGCGATAGATCCTGTCACCGCATCCAGACTAAATGGGGCGTCAACGCTTTGCGCACTGACCTCCAGGTCGTCCACCAGATTGCCACTAGCGCTATTGGCGATGGTTGCCAGCGCAGTGATCGCACTGCCAACACGCACCGTACCAAAATCAATCACCTCAGTGACGGTCGCTTCGGCATAGTCATAGATCGTCGTCGCAACGCTAATCAGCTCTTCGCCAATGGAAATGTTGTCGCCCAATCCCATAGCTTGACCATTGGACTCAAATGCTACGCTTACTTCACTATCGGTTACACCCGAGCTTGAGGTATCTGCTGAGATCACAATAGAGGAAACGTTACTTTCACCGGCCGCCAAGGCAACGACTGAACCTGTCGCACTCACAGAGCCTGCCGCAGTGACACTGGCATCAAGCGCTTCGGAGTATCCGTCGTCCAACGCCGTATTGCTCACCGTGAGGTTTTGCTCCAGAGAGTCTCCCACACGCCCATACAGCGCAACACTATCAGGACCCGCATCCCCTTGAGCCAAGCGGAACACATTAGCGCTCACGTTTACGTCTTGTGAGGCTAAAGCGGTTTGTCCCAATCCATTACCGATTGCGTCGCCATCTGATACAAAATCAATGGTCACAGTGCCACTCTGAGCGCCTGCAGTGTCGGTATTGGCCAGCCCAATGCTGATCGCGCTGTCGTCGGTATTACCGGCAGACAGGTTGTCGAACGAACCCGCCCCTGCGGCGTTTCCACTCATCCCGCCAACACTGGCATCCAATGCTTCGGTAAATCCGTCATTTGGCGCATTGTTGGTGATGGAGAGCGAGGCTGTTGCTCCAGTAGCTCCCTGACGCACGTTACCCAAGTCGATCGGAGCATTATTAATTTCAGGGTTGGCATAACGATATACCGAACCAGCAACTTCGATATTGGCGAGGATATTCACGTCCTCTGAACCCAGCTCAGTCATACCCAAGCCAAACCGGGTACCGTCCGAAGTCAGATTAACTGCAGCCAAGCCATCAATGTTACCCGCAGTACTCGTATCGAGCCCAACGGTCAAACCGTTACTGGAGTCACCGGCTGCCAGACCGGAAACATCGCCACCAAGAGTCACCTGCGAAAGACCTGCGCCTGCATCCCATTGCGCGATCAGGTAGTCAGTGTAATCCGCGTCGGCCGCGTTACGTGTGTTCGTAACCGTAACGGTTTGGCCCGCAACGGTATCTCCCACATGCACATTGCCGAAGTTCACAACATCCTGCACGCTGCCGGCTGCCGTTTGCGTGACAATAGTAGATACATTCACAGTTTGCGCTTCGCCGAGCAGCGTGCGGCCCAAACTGTTAATGCCTTCGCCATCCGATGCAAAGAGCACCGTTGCCGAACCATTTTGTTGACCCAGGCTGCTGGTATCCAGCCCGATCACCATATCTGTATTGCTGCTTCCGGCCGCAAGATCATTGACCGAACCTGTCGTCGTAACATTGCCGCTGGTGGCGAGGAAGTTAGCATCTAGGTTTTCGGAATAGGCGTCAGCAACGGCCGTATTACTGATAGTCAACACGGTCTCGGCCGCATCGTTGAGTCGAACATAGCTTGGTAAACTACTGCTTGAGAGGTCTTCTTCCGCATAACGATACACAGAGGTATTCACATCTACCGTGTGGCCTGCCAATGCGATATTTGGTCCCAAACCAAATTCAGCTCCGTTTGATTCAAAGCCCAGCTCTACGCTACCCGAGAACGCACCTGCACTGCTAACATCTCCCGCTGCGATGTTAATACTCGTTGTATCTGCACCGCCGGCAGCCAATGCTGTTACCGTACCCGCCGCCGAGACATTACCTGTCTGCCCAGAGATAAAGGCATCCAGATTTTCAGAATAACCATCGGCAATGGCCGTGTTTTGAATGGTGATGGTTTGGCTCACGCCATCCCCCACATGCGTTTCTAAGTTCAATACCGCTGGCGCTGCATCAGCTTGCGCAAGACGGAACACACTGGCACTCACATCCACATTCTGCGAAGGCAATGCGGTAATGCCGAGTTCACTGGTTCCCTCTCCGTTTGACGCAAAATCAATGGTCACAGTGCCGTTTTGCGCGCCCGCCGTTGCGGTGTCAGCCAACCCTACAACAATCGAGGAATTATCGGTGCTCTCAGGACGCAGTCTTGAAAATGCACCACTGCCTGAGGCATTACCCGTTATACTGGCAACGCTTGCATTGAGACTTTCAGAGAAACGATCGTCCGGCACATCGTTGGTAATCGAAACCGCAACGTCTGGACTTGTGGCCCCAATACGGATGTTACCCAAATCAATCGTATCGTTATTGATCACCGGATTGGCAAGACGATACGCCGTTGCGGTGGCGACGATGGCCTGTACGCTCACATCCTCCGGGTCCAGATCAGTGGTGCCCAAACCAAATCGCGTACCATCTGAGCTCAGGTTAACCGTTGCAACGCTATTAATGGTGCCTGCTGTGCTGGTATCCAAACCCACAGAGAGACCGTTACTGGACTGTCCAGCGGCCAAATCAGTCACAGCACCGCCAAGGGTAATCCCACCGATGGTAGTACTGGTATCCCAAGACGCCGTCAGGTAATCAGTGTAATCCGCATCGCTAGCCAAGCGCGTGTTAGTGACGGTTACAAACTGATCTGCAACCGTATCTCCAACATGCACATTGCCGAAGTTGACGACATCCTGAACGTCGGCCGTCGCCAGCTGAGTGACTGTAGTAGAGACATTAACCGTCTGCTCTCCCAGGCTGGTTTGCCCCAGACTGTTGATTCCCTCACCGTCTGAAACAAAGCTCAGGGTTGCCGATCCGCTGCGCAAGCCTAATGCAGTGGTATCTAGCCCAATCTGCATACTTGCATTACTGGCTCCGGCATTGAGATTATCGATACTGCCTGATCCCAGCGCATTACCTGAATTAGCGGTAAAGCTTGCGTCGAGATTTTCGGAGTAGCCATCTGCAATAGCGGTATTAGTGATGGTGAGCGTGGTATTGGCTGCATCATTTAGGCGCACATAAGTAGGCCCGTCTGCTGTCACATCGACCCCGGCATAGCGATAAGCGGTCACTGTAGCCGTTGCAGTTTGATCACCCAGGTCGGTTTGGCCCAGTGAGTTAATGCCATTAGGGTCCGAAATAAAATTAATCTCGGCATTACCCGTTCTTACACCTGCCGCCGAGGTATCCAGCGCGACGGTCATACTGCTGTTGTCGCTCGCCTCGGGTCCCAAGTTATCAATGGAACCCGAAACACTGGTGACGGCACCACTGTTGTTGCCCGTAAAACTCGCATCCAACGATTCCGAATAACCATTATCCAAAGCCGTATTGGAGATCGTCAACGTCGCAACTGCAGCATCGCCTACGTGGACGTCTCCCAGATCGACGGGGCTGACAATATCTGGCGCGGCGTAATCAAACACGGTGCCACTGACCGTCACCACCTCTTGACCAAAGTCCTCTGCGCTACCGGTTACCGTACCGTCAGTTCTCAACAATACCGTTGCGGTGCCGGTTTTACTGCCCGATGTAGAGCTATCCACCCCAAGCTGTAGACTGGACGCATCAGACGCCCCAGCGGCTAGCGAAGTTAAAGTGCCGCCATTGGTCACTGCACTGCCGCTGGTGGCAGTGAAAGAGGCTTCTGCCCCATCGGAACCGGCATTGGCGACATTTTGTATATTGACACCACCAAAGACGACATCGCCGGTGTGCATTTCACCCACATTAACTGTTGTATCGGCCATGTAGGGCACGGCACGTGGTGTGATCG
>JBFHVM010000008.1:0-25953 GCA_041589495.1 Oleiphilaceae bacterium
CGGCCTCCTGCGCGATGCGCAGCCCTTTTTCCTGCGGCGTTTCGGCCAGTACCGGCATGGCAATTACCAGTAGCGCCACGCATAGGGATTGTCTCAATCTGATCATATTTTCCATTTACTTCCTGAAGTGAACTTACTGGGTTACCTGATCGGCGTCGCCTGCAACCGCCCCATCAACCTTTCCCTGAGTTTGCGTATCAGACACCTCCTCGTGACGCGCCAACCACAACAGAAATGCCGGCAACAAAAACAGATCAGCCAACAGGGCAAAGCCCACCGTAATCGCCGTTAAAAATCCTAAATGGGAGTTGCCAGCAAAGGGCGAGAAGGTTAACACAGCAAACCCGATGGCGAAGACCAACGAAGTGATAATGATCGCGCTGCCTACGGTACGATGGGCATAACGCACCGCTTCACGAGCCTGCATGGCCAAGGCTTGGCGAGCATACTGATATTTGCTCAAAAAGTGCACGGTATCGTCGACAATTAAGCCCATGGTCAGACTGGCAATCACCGAATCGGTTAAGCCGATACGCCCCTGCCAGTATCCCCAAAAACCAAAGGCCAGCGCCATGGGTAAAAGATTCGGCAACATACTGATGGCGCCAATCGATGGCGAGCGGGTCGCCAAGACTATCAAGCCCGAAATAATCAGCAAAGCCCAGAAGGTGCCCTCCAGCATGGCCGGCACATTATCGCGGGCAATTTGTGAGAACATGGTATCAATACTCACTCCCGGACTGGCCAGTTCAGGCGCGTTGTTTTGCAGCCATTGTTCAGCGGTATTCGCCAGAGCGAGTATTTCATTGGAACCGGTGAGATGGAACGAGGCGGTCACGCGAGAAGCCGAGCGATCAAAACTCAGCAAGTCGTTTAGATCCTGACCGAATGACAGCGACATCTCATAGAGTAAGGTGTACTGCGCTGCTTCGTCCCGACTCTCGGGCAACTGATAGTAGGCCGGATCATCGCCATGCATATTGCGACTCAAGCGTTTGATGACCGGGATAAAGGAATCCACATTGGTCACGCCCGGTTGTGCTTGCAAAAAAGCCTCAAAGGCAGCCACTTTCTGCAAATACCCAGGTTCAAACACGCCGCTGTGCTCGCCACTATCGAGCGTAAAATTAAGCTGGTGCACCCCCCGCAGGTTTATATCCATAAAATCGTTAGCCTGTCGGAAGGCAAAGCTCTCGTCAAAATATTCCACGAAGACTTCGTTGATTTCGTTACGCAGCAATCCGGCAAGCAGCACAAGGCTAAGCACACTACCCACCAGCAGGACTGTCTTGGGACGATGGATTACGAGATCAGACAACACCGAAGTCAGCGTATCAAGGCGCGCCCTGCCTTTGGGCGCCTTGATGGGCAAAAGACGCACCGCAGCAGGAATTAACAACAAGGAAAATGCCATCGCCGCAATCACACCAATCGCCACAGTATTACCCATATCACGTAAGGGCGGCGATTCGCTGAAATTCAAGGCCAAGAAACCAATGGCCGTGGTTACACTGGTGAGCACAATGGGGCGTGCATTCAGCGTCAGACTTTCCTGCATGGCAGCAAGCTTATCAACACCATCACGCATGCGCTGGAACAAGGTAGTAAACAAATGCACCGCATCAGCCACTGACACAATCATGATGACCGACGGCGCGACAATCGTAGTGGTACTGATTTGCACGTTAAACAGGGCTTTTGCCGCGAAGGCGGTGACCACCGAGGCGATGATCACCAAGAGCGTTATGGCCATGGCCCAAACACTGCGCAGCAGGAGCGCCAGCAAACCGAAAATAAGCAGATAGGAGAGCGGAGTGAGTAATTGACCATCCTGTTCAATGGCATCGGCGAAAGACTGATCGGCCATAATGCTGCCATTTAAATAAAAGTCCATTTTGGGATATTCCTGCTCAAACCGCCCTAATATAGTGCGCATCGCATTGGCGACTTCGGGAACTTCAGCCACCGGATTATCCGGAATGGCAAATTTAACAGCGACCACTCCCACGCGCCCATCACGCGATACTAAAGTCCCCGCAATAGCCGGATCATCCAATGCTTCAGCCTTTCTTTGGGCAAGTTGCTCGGCATTGAGCAAATGCGTATCACCGAACAGCGGAAATACCTGCAAATCATCACCATCGGCACGACTAAATTGATAGTTGGCGATGGAGTCCACTCGGGTTGAATAAGGGAGCGTCCAACTGGCCTCGGTTAAGGCTTCAATCAGCTGCAATGGCTTGGCAGCAAAGACATCTCCACTTTCAGGCTGCACCATCACAAAGAGCGTATTGTTATCTCCAAACGCACTCTCCAAAGCCTCCATGGCGAGTAGTTGCGCATCATCATTTTCGAAATACACCTTGTAGTCGATAGTGAGCTGCAATTTAGCCAATAAAGGGCTCATAAACCCCAGAAATAACAAACTCAACAGAAGAACAAGAAAGGGCTTTCTCAAAGGCAACGCGTGGTGTGAAAGATTGGCCATGGATACATCACTTAAACAAACAAAACAAAAGACTAACTTAAGTCAGATAGAAAATCTGCTTCTATAGAGGCATGCATATTGCTAGAATGTTGCCAAAGAGTAAAGAAATGTACGTTTATGAACATTTTTAGCTTTTTGTAATATCAGCGCAATAAATGACATTCATCATCTATAGTGATGTTGTCTACAAGGACAAGAAATAGCTGTATCAAATCAAACAAGGACAAGTTACTCCATGAGGGGAAATGCGTCCTCGTAAAGGAGTATTGAGTTGAGTATTGAATTGTCATCTTCCCCGCAGCGCGCTGCGTTTCTCGATTGGATTGATGAACGCTTTCCCTGGAAAAACGCCCTTCTATTTTTCATTCTGTATTTGACCACCGCGATCATCGCACGCGTTTCAGCACCCGAAGTGGGCCTGCATTTGAGCATGTTCGATTTCGCGGCTTGTTTTATTGCGTGGAGCTTTTTTCTTGTTATTCGAATATTTGACGAGCACAAGGATTACGACAAAGATTTGCTGAATCACCCACAGCGCGTACTGCAAAGTGGTCGCCTGACCCTGAGTAACCTGCGCACCGCGGCGGCGATTGCTATTGTCAGCCAGTTTGCGGCGTCCTTCGCTTTGGATGGCGGCTTTGGCACCGTCAGCATTGCCTGGATCGCCCTGTTTGTGTGGCTATGCCTCATGGGTAAAGAATTCTTCTGCGGCGAATGGCTCGAAAAACAGCTGTTGCTCTACGCCATCTCACACATGGCCATCATGCCCTTTATCGTTTACTGGTTTGCCCAATTGGCGGCTCCCGGCATTGCGTGGAACCCAGCCTTGATCGCATTGAGTGCACTCGCTCTGCTGAGTGGCTTTGCCTTCGAAATAACCCGTAAAACCTGGGGGCCCGAAGAAGAGCGCGAAACGATCGACTCTTACGCCCGCATTCTGGGCCTCAAACGCGCCGTCAGCTTTATCGCCTTTATGGTGGTTGGCATGACTGCATTACAAACTTTCCTCATCTGGCAGTTAACCGCCTCGGTGACCGCAACCCTTATTGGTGGAGCGATACTGATAGTGATTTTGCTGCTGGCCCTAAAAACCCTTCTCGCCTTTCGACGCAGTCCTTCGGCGGCGGGGCGCGAGAAAAATGAAGCCGCGGTGGGCATAGCTACCCTGGTTGGCTATCTCACGCTAAGCATCACCCTTGTAGTAACACAACCCCTGACTTTCACCCTAATTTAATCTTTTTGATCTGTTGTATAGAGGTGCTTCATGTTGACTACCCCTACTGCCCGTCCGCGTCATTTTCATAATTCCAACTATTCCGGTGAACTGTCTTTTCAACTCGAAGGTCAAGATCATCGCTTACTGATTAACAAACTGACCGAAAATACGGTCGAACTGCTGGTTGCCGACCACAGCCTCATGAGCAAACTCGCTGTTGGCACCAAACTGGGAGCTCCCGAGATTCACGTAAACGACGAAATGCTGTGCGGCCTGGAGCTGACCGTTCGCTCCATGGAACTGGCCGAACAACGCCACATGGCTGGTATCGTTACCGCCATGGTACCCGGAAAAGCCAACTCAAAATGTTTGTGGCGCGCATTGTATCTGCTGCACAAGAATGCTGGCTGCACTAACAAAGACGAAACCTACGAAGCTTACGAGTTGCCCAAAGTACCTGCCCGCGGGCTTTACACCGAAGAAGCGCGCAGAGAGCGTGTCGACTTCATCGAGCAGGTAACGGGCAAGCAGATTCCCGGCATCAGCCAAAACAGCTTTGACCCAAACAAGCTGATGAGCAACGTCGAAGCCTTCATCGGCTCGGTGGAAATCCCCGTGGGCATTGCCGGTCCCTTGAAGATTCAGGGTCAGAAGGTCAACGATTTTACTTATCTGCCCATGGCCACCTCCGAGGGTGCTTTGGTGGCATCGGCGACACGTGGCGCGACAGCACTGTCGCGTTCCGGTGGCGTACATACCCGCGTGATGGGGCAGCGCATGCTGCGTGTACCTGTATTCGTCATGGAAAGCATGCAGGCTGCGCTTTTCCTGGCTGAATGGATTCAATGTCACTTCGAAGAGCTCAAGGAACAGACCAAACGCTTCTCCAACTACGCCAACCTGATTCAGGTAGAACCGCAGGTATTCGGCAAAGCCGTTCACGTGCACTTTGTGTATGAGACTGGCGATGCAGCGGGCCAGAACATGACCACCACCTGTACCTGGCACGCCTGTGAATGGCTGATCGAACAGATTGGTGAATTCAAGGATCTGCGCATTGTGAATTTCATGGTGGAGTCCAATCTGTCCAACGACAAAAAGGTGACCTATCAGTCCTTCCTGAAAGGCCGCGGTGTTAAGGTAATGGCCGAATGTGTGCTGCCTGAAGACGTACTTAAACAAACGCTAAAGGTATCAGCGCGTCAATTGGTTGAGGCCTACCAAAGCTTCGTCACCGGCAGTGTGGCGGCCGGCATGGTGGGCATCAACATCAACATCGCCAATGTGATCGCGGCAGTATTCACGGCAGCAGGACAAGACATCGCCTGTGTGCACGAATCGTCTATTGGCCAGTTGACGCTGGAACTCACCACCGACGACCAAGGCAACGATGCCGTCTATGCCAGCATGATGCTGCCCAGTCTGGTGATCGGCACCGTCGGTGGTGGTACCAGCCTCGCGCATCAACGTGAGTGTTTGGACATTATGGGATGCGCCGGCCCGGGTAATTCCCACCGCCTGGCTGAAATCATTGCTGGTTATTGTTTGGCGCTGGATCTGTCTACCTTGTCGGCCATTGCCAGCGGCCAATTTGCCAGCGCACATGAGAAACTGGGCCGTAACCGCCCCGTGGATACCCTCAAGCTGGGCGATCTCAACGAAGCCTTCTTCGCCCCCATGCTGAAGCAGTATTTTGATGATCCCGCTCTGGAAGTCACCAAGGCGACTCCTATTTCCAACAAGTCCCAAGGCTCCAGTATCGTCACCGAACTCACCGGCCACCGCATTAACAAACTGGTGGGGCACTTCCCCTTCGAGCTGAATTATCGTGACGGCCTCGGAAACGACAAGCAAGTGCGCGTGATGGCCAAGGTGAAGCCGCTGGATGACGAAGTGATTCTCATGCTTAACGGCATGGCTGCGATGTGCGATCCGCGTTTGGCGCAGGAATTTAATCGTTGTAAAGATCGGCTTGGCTTTAAAGGCTGTCACACTCGAGAACTAGCCGTGATGACCGAAGATGACGAGCGCATGCGTCGCAATATGCCCAAGGTATATGGGGTATATGAAAACGCTGAACGTGAAGCCTACGTGATCGTGGAAGAGCTACTCGAAGACATGGCCTTGATGGACGCCGCTGACGATCTCAAAGGTTGGACGCCCGCCCACACCAAAGAAGCCATTCGTGGCATGGCTGAAATTCATAGCCGCTGGTATGGCAAGGAAGACGAGCTCAAGCAACAGGACTGGGTGATCGACGCGCCCAATCGTGAAAACCGCATGGACATGCAACGCCTGTGGGAAATGCTCGGCGTGCACGCTCGCGAAGAGTTCCCCGAATGGTTTAACGATACCGATATCGAAAACTACGGCGCGCACCTAAGTAGCATGCCCACCTGGTGGAAAGAAATTGAAAAACTGCCCAAAACATTGGTGCACAACGACTTCAACCCACGCAATATTGCCTTCCGCGAAGGTGATAACGGTCCGCAGCTTTGCCTGTACGACTGGGAACTGGCCACCATGCACGCGCCCCAGTACGATCTCGCCGAGTTGCTGGTATTCAGTCTCGACGGCAATACTTCGGAAGAAGAAATCGAAGCGCTGATTGAACTGCATCGCACCGAACTCGAAAAATACAGTGGTCAAAGCATTTCCAAAAAACGCTGGCGTTGGGGCTTTACCCTCTGTCTGTTTGATCTGCTATTAGCACGCTTGTCTCTTTACACCATGGCACACACCTTCCGCCACTACGCCTTTATGGATCGTGTGCACGCCAGCTTCCGCCGTCTGGTGGAGCGCGAGAAAGAGCGCTTACGTAAAGTTTACCCCGTGGAGGCCGCAAAGTGAGTCACTTGATCGCCAGCGCCATTGAGGCATCAGGTTTAAGCGAGACAGAACTTGGCGGCAAAGCCCGCCAAATGGCCTGGCTCAGTCGCAAGGGTTTTCCGGTACCGGAGTGGGTCGTGGTAACGACCCATGCCTTTGCAGAATTTATCGCCGAACACCAGCTGCGTAACTGGCTGGATACAAAACTGGGTGAATTGTCGAGGGACAAAGCGGCGGAGGTATCCGCAGCCATTCGCGAGAAAATCGAAGCACTCGACTTGCCCGCCTCGCTGATTTGCGCGCTACGCACCACCCTGGACGAGATACCACAAGGCGACGACGTCTTTTTTGCCGTGCGCTCGTCAGTGGTGGGCGAAGATGCTGAGAATGCCTCATTTGCCGGGCAGATGGACTCTTATCTGTTCCAAAAAACCGCCGACGATATCGAGCAGAGTATTCGTGCCGTGTGGGCCAGCGCATTCAGCGAACGCGCCCTGCTCTACCGACTAAGTAAAAACTTGCCACTCGACGATATTCGTTGTGCCGTGATTGTGCAGCGCATGGTCGATGGCGAGGTATCCGGCGTGATGTTTACTGCACACCCGGTGAACGGACGTCGCGATCAATCGCTCATCTCCGCCTGCTGGGGCGCTGGCGAGGGTTTGGTGTCAGGCATCTGTGCGGCTGATGAATTTACTGTCGCCCTCGACGGCAAGGTGGTGGAGCAAACCATCACCGATAAAGACATCGCCCTGCGCTTTGACCATACCGCCGGTAAGGGCACCTGCGAAGTGCAGGTTGCAGCAGAACAACAGAATACACCCTGCCTGAGCGCCGAGCAGTGTAGGCAATTGGTGCGCATTGGCAGCGAAATTGCCCAGTTGAATCGTGCACCGCAGGACATTGAATGGACCTACGCCGAAGGGGCGTTGTGGATTCTGCAGACCCGACCGGTCACGGCCTTGCCTGCGCCCAAACAGGCCAAGGGCAAACGTATTGTTTGGGATAACTCCAATATTCAGGAAAGCTATTGTGGCGTGACCACTCCGCTTACCTTCAGTTTTGCCAATCGCGCCTATGCCACCGTGTATGAGCAAACCATGCGCATACTGGGGCTGCCGGAAAGCACCATTCACGCTCACCGCGACATGCTCGATAACATGCTGGGCCTGATTCGCGGCCGTGTGTATTACAACATCAACAACTGGTATCGCGGCCTTATGCTGCTGCCTGGCTTTGGCAACAATAAAGAAGCCATGGAACGCATGATGGGTCTGCAGGACCCCGTGGATTTCGTCGAAGCGGCTGACCTGAGCAAAACGCAAAAGCTCAAACAATTGCCAGCCATGATTCGCGCCCTCAGCAAACTGCTGTTCAGCTTTACGCAAATGGAAAAGAAAGTGCAGGCATTCCGCGAAATGTTCGACCGCGAATACAATGCCTTTCCGCGTCGTGACTTGCACACCCTGGAATTTGCCGAGCTGATGGACTGGGCCAAGCGCCTCGATGACCAGCTGCTCAACCGTTGGACCACGCCCATTCTGAACGACTTTTACGTGATGATGAGCAACCAGAAAGTGCATCAGTGGCTCGAAAAGAGCGGCGTGGAAGGACTTGAAGCCGTGCAGAATAATTTAATGTCTGGTGAAGAAGGAATCGAGAGTACCGAGCCCACCAAATACCTCTTGGGCATGGCCGATAAAATCCGTCGCGAACCCGCCCTGCGCAAGTTATTGGAAGAAGGCGACCCTGCCCGTCTGATGGCACAGCTGCAGGCCCAATGGCCGGCCACCTATGCCGACTGCCAGGAATATATTGAGCGCTACGGTGATCGCACCATGGGGGAACTCAAACTCGAGTCCACTACCCTGCGCCATGACCCGGCATTCCTGTTCCAGGTACTCCGTAACTTTTTAGGTCGCGAAGATTTGTCGCTGGAAAAGCTGGCCAGCAACGAACAGGCCCTGCGCGAAGAAGCCGAACGTATTGCCCATGCCGCCATTAGTGAGAAGTTTGGCGACAAAGGACTGCGCAAATTCAAGAAAGCGGTGGATCGTCTGCGCGCTGCCGTGAAGCATCGCGAAAATATGCGCCTTGCGCGCACCCGCATGTTTGGCCTGTACCGTGATCTCTACGAGGCCATGGGTCAGCGCCTGCACGAAGCCGGTGAACTACAAGATGCGCGGGATATTTTCTATGTAACGGTTGAAGAGCTGGACAACTGGATGAGTGGCACCTTTGTCGGCGGTTTGGCCGCCTGTGCCACGGCTCGCAAGGATACCTTTGCCGACTACGAACAAAACGACCTGCCCCATCACTTCTTTACCTATGGCCCGGTGTACCACCACAACGACCCGATCTATCCCTACGAGGAAGAACTGGCGTCGGCGGCAACCGGCAATGTATTGAAGGGCATTGGCTGTTACCCTGGCATCGTCGAAAAACCGGTCAGACTGATTTTCTCACCCCAGGACGAACTGAACCTGGATGGCCAGATTCTGTGCACCGTACGTACCGATCCCGGTTGGGCACCTTTGTTCCCCACTGCCGGCGGCCTGTTGATTGAACGGGGCTCTACCCTGTCTCACTCGGCGGTGGTCGCGCGCGAACTGGGTATTCCGGCGGTGGTGAACGTACCAGGCATTACGCAACGCATCGCCAATGGCGAGCGCGTGCGTATCGACGGTAGCACCGGCGAAGTGGTATTGGTCGACCGGGAAGCCGAACAAAGCGCCAGCGTGGCCAGCCTGAATGCGGGTGAGCCCTCCTCTACTCCCAGCGCTGGAGAGCATGCGGCGTGACTCTCGAAAGCAACAACGACGCTCTCTGGCAGGCCTTTGCAGAACTGCCAGAAAAGGTGTACGCCGATGATGCCTATTGGCTGGGTGAAGATTTAACAGCTTTGCAACAGCTGTATTCGACCCCGGTCAGCAAGCGCACGCCCGCTCTATGGCTCGACTGCATACCCGGCGAGGCGCGACTGGCCGCAAGCTTCGCACCCACACAAGAAATCGATGGCAAACCGACGGCCTTTTTCGGCTATTGGGAGGGTAGTGACAATACCGCCAACCACCGGGATCTGTTTCAACAGGCCGAAGACTGGGCCCGCCAGCAAGGTGCCCAACAGGTACTGGGCCCCATTAATCTCAGCACCTTCAACGCATATCGAGTACGCCTAAATCATTTTGACAGCGGAGCCTTTCCCGGCGAGCCTTATAACCCGCCCTATTATGCCGAACTGCTTGAGCAACTTGGCTATCGCAAGGAAAAAACCTTTCATAGCTGGCTGGGGCCCCTCGAAGGTCGCGTCGCAGCATTGAGCGCACTCATGGAACCGGTGCGTGAACAATTGGAAAGCGAAGGCCTCACGTTTTCCTTACTGACCCCCGAGATCTGGCTAGATCGACTCGATGCGTTTTATGACTACGTTGATCAGATCTTCGGCAACAACTATGCCTACACCGGCATTCGTCGCGAAGCCTTCATTCAAAGCTATGGGCCGGCCTTGGCCAAGCGCCTTTGCCCCAACTGCTCAGTATTGGTCACTCACCAGGATGACTCCATCGCAGGCTTCTTTCTGGGCTTCCCGGATTACGGGCCCATCAGCCGCGCCGTTAAAGGACAGATCAGACCCATCTCCGAGCTGGGTTACGAAGACTTTCTGAACTATGACGGCCGCCGATTGATGCTCGGTAAATCAGGTGGCGTGCATCCGGATTATCGCCAGAAAGGGCTATTCGGTCTGATGGCTTACCTGATGATGAAATGGGGTGGTGAGCTCTATAACTGGGCCGGTGCCGTGATGGTACGCGAAGACAACCCTTCGGCTCGTACGGGCCAGCTTGTCTTCAACCAAGCGGACGATCAACGCCGGGATTACGCCCTGTATTTGAAGGAATTGTAAGGAAGTAGCCGTTTGCACCGCATAGTAAGATCTGACACACCAGAAAGCGGCAATTTCGCCGATCTGGTGTTGCGCCATGGCGCAATTCAACCCTGGGTCACCGCCCTGCAAGTCGACAACGAAGCTGATGCCTCCATCAGCTTTGGAGAATTTGCATCTCGTGTGACGCGCTTTAGAAAAGCCATTCGCCAAAACGGCTGGCGTACGCAAGAGCGCATCGTGCTGATGGTCGCGCCCTCCTCGTTTTTGTATGTTTGTGTTGTAGGGCTCTTGGCCGAAGGACTCGTGCCCGTATTTATCGATCGTGGACTGGGTCGCAAGCGTATGATGCAAGCTCTCGAACTGAGCGGCGCAGGCGAGGTAATCGCCAACCAACAAGCCATAAGAGTGGGCCGTTTACTCACGCTCACCAAACGACTGAACTGGCATAGTGAAGCGACCTTTGATTTAAGCAGTGACGCGGACCGAAACCCGATCAATAAATGGGAAACTGGCGTCACAATCACCGCCGATCAACACGGTCTGATTTCGTATACCTCTGGCACCACCGGTCGCCCCAAAGGCGCAGACCGCACTCATGCCAGCCTGATTGCCCAGCATCAAGCCATTCGCAGCCACTGGCAAGATCAGCCCGGTGATATCGACATGACCTGTCTGCCCGTACTGGTATTGCACAATCTCTGTTGTGGTATGCCCTCGGTATTACCGGATATGGACTTTGCCGCACCCGCCCAAACTGATGGGGCCAGAGTATTTGAGCAGATTTACCAACACGGCGTCACACGTATCAGCGGTGCGCCGGCGTTTATTTCTCGCATCGCCCACGCGGCTAAAGCCGATGCCTCCGCCTCTCCTTTAAAGAGCGTAAGAATTGGCGGCGCTCCGGTGGGCAGCAAAATGGCCAGAGAATTATTGAACAGCTTCTCCGGGGCTGACGTAGCTGTGGTATACGGCTCCACCGAAGCGGAACCCATCGCCCACCAGGATGCTCGCACACTGGCTGAAGATAACGGCCCAGGCTATCTGGTGGGTAAGGCCGTTGCACAAACAACACTGATACGTGTCGATAGCACAACAAAATTGACTGACGAAGCGTCATTATTTGATGCGCAGGTAAGCGGCGAGACACCCGGCGAAATCATCGTGAAGGGCGAGCATGTGCTGAAAGGCTATGTGAACGATGCGCACGCCACGCGTGAGAACAAGATTCCGGCAAGCGATGGCGAAGTCTGGCACCGCACCGGTGATATCGCTATCGAAGACGAACAGGGCCAATTGCGTTTGCTGGGCCGTCGCAGCGATCAGGTTCAATGGCGCGGTCAATTGATTCAGCCCTTTATTATTGAACGCACACTGCAGGATCACATAGCCTTCACCCAGGCCGCTCTGGTGCAAAGCGCTTACAGCATGCAACCGCAGCTATTCTTAGCTCTGAGCAAACTTAAGTCGGAATGGGATAGTCAGCACATCGCCAAACAAATATTGGGTGAACACGGTCTGGCAGGCATCCCTATTCAAGTGCTTGGACAGCTTCCCGTAGACGCACGCCACAACAGCAAAATTTTGCGTGGTGAGCTGCGCCTGCGTTGCGAGAAAAGGCTGCGGGCATGAGTCAACGTTTTCTGATTCGGTATAACCGCGTGGATCTCATCACCCTTTGCGGCCTCACACTATGTTCTCTAGGCCTCTGGCTAATCAGTCTCGGTGAACTTACCTTCGCCATGGCCGTGCTTTATCTTGCCATGCTGGCCGACGCGCTGGATGGCTACTTTGCTCGAAAATGGCAACTCACGCGGGACTTTGGCCGCTACCTCGATGGCTTTGTCGATACCTTTTTGTATCTGGTCGCGCCCGCCTGCTGGTTATGGCAATGGGGCTTCGACGGTGTTGTGGCCGGGGTTCTGATCTGGCTGGTATGGCTCAGCGGCATTACCCGGCTGGCGGTGTTCAATATCGCCGGCAATGATTCGGTGGATGGCAAACTGGTGTATCAGGGTATGCCGGTCTTCTGGCTCCTGCTTTTATTGGGACTCGCCTACGCCGCCAGCTGGCTGATTGGCGATGCCATAGCCAAAGCCTTAATCTACCTTATCTGGCCTGTCTGCGCCCTGTTGATGGTGTGGAACCGGCCCTTCTTCAAATTCAGCAAACTCAATCATATTCTGTGCATCGTGCTTGGCGGTGCGAGTTTGTTTTTCATTGTTGGCGTAATGGAGAACGCAGCGTGATACTCGACGCATTAATAATTACTCTACCCATTGTTGTAGGTGGCGTACTGCACATGATGGCCGTGGCCAAAGGCTGGCTGCGCCCTATGGCGACCCCCATCAATACGGCGGCATTTGGCCCTAACAAGACCTGGCGCGGCGTACTATTAATGCCTCTATTTACCATATTGGGTGCCTACCTCACGGTTCTGGTTGCCGACCAGCTTGATACTAAACTGTATGCGTGGCTGAGTACCCATTCCGCATTAATACTCGGCACTGCATTGGGGCTGGGTTACATTGTCATGGAGCTGCCCAACTCTTTCATCAAGCGGCGCTTGGGTATTCCCGCCGGTGAGGCGCCTAAAAAGCATGCATGGCTGTTTGTGTTGATTGATCAATGGGACTCGGCCATTGGCTTTGGACTGGTGTATTGGCTGCTCACCGATGTTCCCACGCAAACCGTGATATTGATGGTACTGCTATTTCCTCTGGTAGCGCTGACAGTCAAGCGCATTCTGTTTCTTATTCGTTGGAAAGAAAAAAGCGTATGATGCGCTTTTTATTGAGAGACTGAAACCGTGCCCTACCGCGTCCACCATTTGAATGCAGCAACCTTCTGCCCCGGCCCGGAACGTATGGTCACCGGTACTGGCAGTTTGTTAAAAAAAGGCTTTCTCTCCTGCCATTGCTTGCTCATTGAAAGTAATGATGGACTGATTCTCATCGATACGGGCTTCGCTCTGCAGGACTTACTGCAACGCAATACGAAAGAACGCGTTGGCCACTTGCTGCAGGGGCTGAACATTGAGCCCGATCTTTGTCTGTCCCGGCAAATCGAAGCACTTGGATTTCGCAACGAAGACGTGCGTCATATTATTCTGACTCACCTCGACCCCGATCATGGGGGCGGCATTAAAGACTTTCCTCACGCGACTATTCATGTGCATCGCAAAGAATTTGACGCCGCCATGCAGCCCCTCACCATGATGGAAAAGTCCCGCTATCAGGCCGTGCATTGGCAACACAATCCCCAGTGGTGTTTACATGAAGAACAGGGCGAACAGTGGGAAGGTTTTGCCGCGGTAAAAAACCTCGCCAGCGGCCTACAGGACATCCTACTCGTACCTCTCAGCGGACATAGCCGTGGGCATTGCGGCGTTGCCGTGCCAACAAAAGGCGGCTGGTTACTGCATTGTGGCGATGCCTATTTTAATCATCAGGAAATCAAGGCCGAACCGGCCTACTGCCCACCCTCTGCAAGCCTGGCACAAGCTCTATTTGAAACCAGTCGCGCCGATCGTTTGGCCAATCAGCAGCGCTTGCGCCAGTTATATCAGGATAAAGGCGAACAGGTTGAACTGATTTGCTCGCATGATATGAATGAGTTTCGGGCTTGTTGTCAGCGTGTTGGCATCGGCGTTTAACGCGCATCAAATATCTTTTAGGTTGGCTTCATGCCAACAAGGCCGCCAGCTATGGACAGCAAGTTTATTGTGCCCGCGGCCAATAGTCGGCCTACGCTCATCGGCCTGAAGGCCGATCTACAGGTCCGCGTCCAGGCAATATTAATGTCCTCATTGATTAGGTAGTCCGCAGTTGCCTGCATTCATTGATTGCTGCAATCTCGGCCAGCACTATAAAAAAACACGGCAACTCATCTATACTTCTCAAAACTGCTTGCAGATCTGCTCGATGGAGTATCCTATGGAGAAGGACAATATCGTCGAAACGCGTGCCATTACCAAACAGGAAGCGGAGGCATGCGCACGCGAGCAAGTGCAGTATATTGGAGCCATACAACCTCATGGATTTCTGTTGGTTGTGGACCCAATTGACATGCGGATTGTGCAGCACTCAAAAAACCTGCTTGAACTACTCAATACAACGCTTTCCTCACCGCTGGACTCAACTACCCCCGTACTAAGTACTTTTTTGACGGATTGGCTCGAACTTGCGAGTGCAGAACCTTTCGACAACCTGGTTACGAAGAACATGCAGCTGTTCAACTTTGGCAGCGAGGGGCGTATTTCAAATCAGTACTGGGAGTGTTTGGGGGTAATCGTCGACCAGTACATCAGCCTGGAGTTTTTTCCCGCCACATCAAAACTGGATTCCTATGATCTGCTGATCAACCTGGATCGTATGGTTACCCGCATTCGTGCCAGCAGCTCACAACAAGAACTGTTCAACATTTTGGTTCAGGCATTTCAAAAGCACGCCGATTATGACCGCGTCATGCTCTATCGTTTTCTACCCGACTGGTCGGGCGAAGTCGTCGCCGAAGCCGTATCAGAAAAAGCTGAAGTGAAATTCTTGGGCCTGCGTTTTCCAGCCGAAGATATTCCCGAACAAGCGCGCGAGCTGTATAGGAAATCGACCTTACGTATCATGGCCGACGTGGATGCCGAACCCTCACCATTGGTGCCACAGCGGCTTCCTTCAGGGCAGGCATTTGATCAGTCCGTCAGTGTACTGCGCAGCATGTCTAAAATGCATGTCTCCTACTTGAACAACATGGGGGTGAAGGCTTCTATGTCGATAGCGCTGTTATCTAACGACAAGCTTTGGGGGCTGGTAGCATTCCATCACTACTCAGCAAAAGTTCCCCCTAACCATTTGGTTTCAGAAATGAAGGCGTCGTGTGAACTTTTCGCCGATATCGTAATCTCGCATCTTCACCCGACGATTAATTTGGAAAATATTCAACGCACAGTCGCCAACAAACGATTCATTGAAAACAGTTTCAAAGATCTCGCCCAACGGGGCTATGACTTGAAACTGCTTGCCCAGGTACTCCCAGAGATTCAATCAATAAACCCCAAAAGTTATATCGGAGTGTGTATTGATGAACAATGCTTTGTTGCTGGCGGCTCCTGGCAGGGTTCCGCGGCCTTTGCAATCGCACTATCTAACTTGCTAAATACCGCATCGGTTAATGAGCTTGCCGCAACGAACCTCCTCAGTGAAGAGTGCGAGCTCAAGCTCTCAGCCGCACCAGACATGGCCGGCGTTCTGGCCATAAAATCACGCCATTTACCTGAAGTTTCGGTATTTATTGGCGCACCCGAGGTTAGCCAGGAAATCACTTGGGGCGGAAAGCCCCATACCGTCAACATAGTGATCAAAGATGGGGAGCGACAATTGGAACCTCGCAGTTCCTTTGCTCTTTGGCGCCAGAAAGTGATTGGGCATTCCGACCCCTGGTCGCACGAGGACAGAGAACTGCTGTATGCATTTCTCAACGCCGTTGAAGAATATATGCTCCATTGTAAAAAGGAGCTAATGCGTCTCAAACTTTACCAATCTTCTTACAATGACGATCTCACCGGTCTACCCAACCGGAGATATCTCGAAGAGCATTTCGCAAAGCTGGCGGAAAATAAACCTCAGTCGCCATTGGTTTCAGTTTTCTTTCTTGATCTGGATAATTTCAAAAGGGTCAATGACTTTTTGGGCCACATCGCGGGCGACCAGCTGCTGAAAAGAGTCGCAGAACGTTTAAAGGATTGTGTACGGCCCGACGACTTGGTGGTGCGCTTGGGAGGTGATGAATTCGTTGTAGTAGTGCAACACACCAGTAGTGATATAGATACTAACCAGAAAACAGCATCACACATCGGCAAAAAAATCATCCATAGCATAGGCCAACCGGTATTTGATCGAGAGCAGCCAATCATTACCACGCCCAGTATCGGCGCCGTGATTTGCTCGCCTCAGGATCAACCTTTCGGAGAAGTGCTCCAACATGCCGATATCGCCATGTACCGCGCCAAAAATGCCGGAAAGAACCAGGTGCATTTTTTCAGTACCGAGGATCAAAATCAGGTGAACCGGGAAGTGCAACTTGAAATGGACTTGAGACTGGCACTCGAGCAGGGCGAAATCAAGGTGCACTTTCAGCCTAAAGTGGGTCAGGATAAGTCGATAATCGGAGCCGAAGCGCTAGCTCGTTGGCATCACAAAGACTTGGGCTTCGTGTCCCCCGAAGTGTTTGTTCCTTTGGCCGAAAAAAACAATCTGATTGGCGCGCTGGGCGATCAAATTCTCAATCTATCCTGTCGTCAGGTGGCAGAGTGGCGCAAGCAACGCTTGCTGAATGAAGGGGCGAGTGTGTCCGTGAATGTGAGCCCATTGCAACTGCTGCGCCCCGGCTTTGAGGATGAAACACGCGCAGTGATTGAGCGATATGGGCTAGCAATGAGTGATATTAGTCTGGAAATTACCGAGACATTGTTTATGGAGAACTTTGAAAGCGCCAACAAGGTATTGCAGTCGTTGCAAACAACAGGCATGCGAATATCCCTCGACGATTTTGGAACAGGCTACTCATCTCTAAGCTATTTATGGAAACTACCCATTGATGAAGTCAAAATTGACCGATCCTTCGTAGAAAACATGAACGAAAGTGATGAATCTCTGGCCATGGTGGAGGGAATCATCAGCCTGTGCAACAAGCTCAAGCTGGATGTTGTAGCAGAAGGCGTCGAAGAAAAAGTGCAGGTAGCCCTATTGCGCGGTTTAGGCTGCAGAGTGTATCAGGGATATTACTTTGGTAAGCCAGTCAGTGCAGAATCATTTAGCTTTGAGGTTCGCGCTTCATGAACATGCTGTCATCACAAGTGCTTACTAGCCAATTACGCGCCCATAGGACAGCCCAACGAACCTCCCGCATCCTCCAGCATTACCGAAATCGTCGTACAAAGTAGTGGTGATTTTGATCGTATTCATCACGACTACGACATTCTGTTGAACGCCGAGGTCGCCGCCGGTCTTGATGGAGCCTTGGACGATCCTGCGGCAAACCAGACTGTATTTGCTCCCAAGAACAAAGCGATTATTAGACTGACGCGTGATCTTGGCTGCCATGGTTGGGACGAGGCCGGTGACCTTTGATTTTATCGTGGCGACCCTGACCGATCTAACTGCTACCAATCCTCACCAGTGCACTGCTTTACCAGGTTCACAGACCGTAAAAAATGTTTACGAGTCCGGTCAGATCAAAACACTTTTGGAAGGCGCGAGTTTTGGAGCCCGCTTGTTTGGCCTGAAAGACAATGCTCCAGTATTGCGTGATCCACGCAACCCACTCCGCAACGCCGACATACTTACCAGTAATGCCCGCATTCACACCATCAATCGCGTGTTGATTCCGGTGGCGATTCCCTGGCTATCTCGCACAGTCGAAGAGCTTCATTTCGCCCTGTTTTCGCTGAGAGCACAGGGCGAAAGGGAGCCCCATAGACGACAAAGATGCTAAGATAGGCTTTTGTTGTAGTTAAACAAGAGCCCGTCGATGGCCAGATCTCTTCTTTTTAGTGCGCTTTGTCTATTGGCTGCCTGTGCCACCTTCGATCGAACGAACATCGCTCCTGGTCAACGTGTGTATGGTCCGGGCATATCTTTCGAAACGCCTTCCAACAATACTTGGTCCGCCAGCGAATATGGATCCGGAAACCGTCTGAGGCTGATCCAGATTAATCACACCGACAGCTACTATCTGAACGTTGAAATCAATCGCGGACCGTTGCTTGGTATGTATACCAATGCAGAGCAGCATCTCAATGCTTTTTTACGTCACCAACGCAAAATAGGGAACCCCGATGGATATGAGAAAGACTCGCATATCGCGTGGGTGGACCAACGCTTTGGAGACCTATGTGTTCGATACCAGAAAACGGGAAGGGACTGGGCCGGTAGAAATAACAAAGGCCCTGCCATCGTCGAATCTGAAGGGCTTATCTGCGCACACCAAAACGCAGACAACACTCTCCTGCATGTGGAATTGACGCGTCGCTCTGAGGAGACGAGTCCATCCATTGATCTGCGCCTTCTCGGAGAACAGTTATTCTCATCTATCGATTACATTCCTTTTTGAAACATACTAAAAAGCCCGCCAAGCAGAGTCTGGCGGGCTTTCACTTTTTCACCTCAACTACTTCACTTCGTAAACCGTCGTTGTACCCGACACTTCACTGCCAACAATGAGCCATGCATTACCGGTGGGGCTATCACTGGCAGCGACAAACTTGAGACCTTCAGGTGCCAGATCACCCGCCGAGGCAAGATTAGTCTCGATATCAACACTGTAGTCACGATTCACCGCATACTGCACAAACTGTGGCTGTGTGGGATCGGTAATATCGTACATCATGATACCGCCAGTGCGCTCAAGGCCGACAAAGGCATAGGTTTTATCACCCACAGAACCCACCGCAATAGCCTCGGGTTCGGGCCCTTTGTCATCGGAACGATCATCAAAGTCGTTCTCATCATCGGTGCTGTTAAAGCCTGCTGTACCCAAAGCTTGCGCAGTAATTTGCTCAAAGTCATCACCGGAATCGAACACGATAGCACCCGTATCGGCATTGAAAATACTGAAGGAACGTGCACCAAAGGAATAGAGGTTTTCCAATGTACCATCGTTATCGCTATCACCTTCAGTGCGTACGACTTTAAGTCGACCCAATACAGCGCTGTCGGTTATGGAAGCATCGGTAAATACCTCGCCGTTAAGACTCAAGCCAAAATCAGCGAGGTCTTTGACACGCACCTCGTCAATCCAGGACAGGCAGCCATCGTCAGCGTCGTATTCGAGACCACCAGCAGCAGTACAGGCGGCTTCATCAAGCACATCGAAGAAGTATTCACGGGCGTCACCTTCGTTAGCTGTGAGTACATAATTTACACCTTGCACTTCAATGGACGCGATGCTGTCTGGCATGTAAAGACCACGCAAGTTGGCATAAGTGTTGATATTGATACCATCGTTGAGCTCACTGCACTCTTGAGCATCGATGGCGGCCTGATCACAGGCATCGCGATTGGAGGCATCCAGTCCATTACCCGCGACGCCATGATCCTTGTAACCTAGGCCAATCAGTCGATCCACTGTCGCTGTCTCCAGATCGATTACTGCCAAAGCGTTATTTTCCTGCATGGAAACATAGGCCTTGGTGTTGTCTGTCGAAATCGCAACGTACTCGGGTTCAAGGTCCTGCGCTACCGTAGCATTGGGGCCACTTATTCGAACAGAATAGGGCAACTCACTTGCGCGCGCGCCACCGCTGTTAAAGGCCTCGAAGGTTACCTGTGTACCGGTATCGGCAGGGATGCCATTGGCCACAGCAATCACCGTTACCGAACCTTCTGGATCATTAGTATAATCATCGGAAGGCTCACCTTCGTTGGCCACCACTACGTAGTTGCCATTTTCTGAAATCTGAACGTTGTCGGGCAAGGCTCCGGCAGTCACGGATTTTACGTAGGTGGCAGTACCCTGTGCATCAAGGTTATAGAAGGCTATCACGCCATTACTTTGCTTGTCGTCGTTTTCCACGGCGACGGCCATCAGATCACCAACTACTGCAACGCTGTTAATACCGCCAGCAGTGAAGTTTGTCAGCGTCGCATCATTAGCCAATGCCTCACTTACATCAAGTTGCGTCCGACGCGTCAGGTTAGAGGCCGAAAGTGGTGCTGCCAATTCCACGCTGTCGAGTGTACTGGCATCAAGAATATCGACGGTTCCTGCATTGGCGTTAATCACCAGAATACTATCTGAATTGCTGTGAAAGGCGACAATCTCTGCCATGCTTTCATCCAGCTCTTGTCCTTCATTAAAGCGACCGATCAGTGTCAACGAAGCCTGATTGTTTTCGCCACGCAAGGTAGCCGCCATGTGCCCGGCAGCCTGCTTGGCAGATACCAGCGTCTCGCCTGTAAATGTGACCGCTACACTGGCCTCAAATACGTCAGTATCATCCCAGTTAATCTGCAAGGCACCCGTTGCGCTCATGTGCGCGGAGATATCAATGGTAATGCCGTTATCAGGATTATCGTCACTGTCGAGTGACTGCAGCAAACGGGCGATATTAACCGCTGTCTCGTTGTAGGGATTATCGCTGCCAGCCAAATCTAGCGGCGTGATCAGTGCAGCAGCATTCACAGTTGGTAGGTCTATATCACCAATAGAGAAGGTGACTGTCTCTCCCGCCTGATACTTGAACTCCCCTGCCGAATTCGTATTACCCGATTGGCTTGCCGTGCGATAGCGGATTCCGGCCACGGCCGAGTCGACAAATTTACCTGTTTGTACTGTTGGGTCGTTATCATCACTACAAGCGGTCATGCCCATTACCGTTGCACTTACTGCCGTTGCAAGAGCTAAGGGCTTCCAATTTGATTTATTCAAACGCACAGACATTCAACTACTCTCCTTGAGCTTTGGTTTTTATTGCTCTCCTTTTTATGAAATGTCTGTTGCAGTTTCATTACAGCTAATCACTTAAAATTTCATGCAAGCACACCAAATGGTCAGTTATTTTATTTCTGGCACAAATCGGCGTAGGATATAAATCCGCTGGAATAAGGAAGTACTCCAGCACCTCCAGCTTTTGTAAGTCAGAATCAGCGTGCTCATTACAGATCTTTGAGCACGCCAATGAGATTGCCTCGCAAAGAAGTAGCTTAGGAATAGCGATATAATAACTTTGCTGGGGAGACTCTCCATGGATCATTCTGCTCTACGCCTTACCCTTATTGCGTGCTTTACACTCATCACTGCCTGCGGTTCAGGGGGTGGTGGCGACAGCACGCCGAATAACATTTCGGCCGACGAAGTTCGCGTCAATACTGCTGACCCACGTATTGCCCATCCGCTTGATGTAACCGTAGCGCTCACCGCCGACCGCTCTGCATCCAATGTCACCGTTTCGTTATTTGCCATTGAAGATATCGACGACCCGAATACCGAGGCGAGACAAATCCCTCTGGGTACAGACTTTATCGAGACGGTACCCGGAGGTGCCAGCGAACATGAACTTAAGCTAACAATACCTGCTTCAGTTGAAACCAGCGGTCGCTATTACCTCGCTGCAGTCATTGACCCTGCCGAAGTCATCAATGAACTGGACGAAGAAGACAATACTGCCTCCATACAAGTCACACTTGGCCCCGCGACCGACCCGAACGTCATACTCAGCGAAGTTGCGCTGGATCGCAGTGCGCTGATTATCAATACCGATGAATACGCGGACCAGGTAGACGGCAGTGCCGATAATGTGCACAACGCCGATGCGGGTGGCACCATCACCATCGGTTCAGACGGCCTGGAAATTGGAGAGACGGTAGAGATTGAAGCCTTCGCCAGTTTGCAGATCACGCGCACCGACACCGGCAGCACCCACGAATTACCGCTTTATTTGTGGAATTCAGAGGAACAGCGATACATCAACGCCTACGGTATAGACCCAGAGACCGGAGTTACATTGGGCGAAGCAGAATGGCTACCCATGGGAACGTTTACGCCACGTCTGGCCGTTCTGACTGGTGACGAGTCCGAGCTGGACGACGTAAATAGAAACTCCGAGCACATGGACTTTTATTTCCCGGGTAAATTGGGCTACGAGTTGGAGCAGGCTTTACGTTACCCGCCTGTGCCCTGCACATCAGACTGCCCCTTGAGCTCGCCAGCCCCCACAATTCCTCCACCAGACCTCACAGCTACTGCAATCAATCAACTGAAAAGCTTTTTGAATGGTCTGCCCTTCAGTGGCGTACGTGGCGATGAAAGCACCAGTTTGGCTGCTCTCGATTTTGCTGTGTGCGTGGATATACGCCCTGCCAACTCAGAACCCGATGGTGATGAAAGTGACAACAGGGTCTGCCCCGCACTGGAAATTTTTCTGCCGCCTTTACCGCCCGGTACTCCGACATACAACACAGGCGACTATGTTCCGGTTCATAACATTCCCTCTGATCCACTGGTTACCGGTGATGGATTTAAAACAAACAACAATAACCGCCACTTTGGCTTCGATCTCGATTTTGGCGCCGGAGCCAGCGCCGACTACCGTGGCTATATAGAAGAAATTTATGCCGCCATACCCGTCAAGGTATTTGGCCTGGGTTTTGATTTTATGAGTGTAAGCGCCAAAGCGCAGCTGGTTCCGGACTATCTCAATAAGCCTGTATCAGAGTTATCAGGTTTTTCATACGAAGTTCGTTTTCTAAATACCGTTGTAGATTCAATTCCTCCTATAACCGGCTCCGTAACCATTACAGCTATCGAATTCAGTAAAGAAGTAAAAAGTGAAGGCGCGTTTTTTGTCGGCCCCGTCCCGATGGTCGCTGGAGGTTCAATTGGTGGCGCCTTTGGACTGGACTACAATTTTGGCTATGCCGATGATGGCCCAGCTTTATATGGCGATAGTGACACAGTAATGTCTTTAGGCTCGTCAGTGGGCCCCTTTGCCAATCTCGAAGCGCTTGCATTTGTAGGTTTGGGCAATCTAGCATTTTCAGTTGGTGTCGAAGGTGTAATAACCCTCTTGGAAGAGCGCATTGTTTATTTTGTTGGTACCGAAATTGAAGTGCTCGATGCCGGGTTCACTAGTGGCGACGTGGAGTTCATCATAACGCAAGGCGAAAAGCTGAGTAACGTATTCACTGGGCCTCAAGGCAAAGTCAATCTCTTCGCCAAATACACCGTACCTGCTGCAAGCACCTGTAAGTGGAAGTGGATGACTTACCCTTGCGTTAAAATAAAGCAAATAAAAGCCATCAAAAATATATACAGCTCTCCGGCCCTATTTCGCCGAGAGGATGTACTGTTTGAAAATACAAGAGCCGAGCTAGACGTCGTCATCGTCGAAGGTGGCATGCCCGCTTACTTTGTTCCGGATAGTTAAGTTTTATGTTGAAAAGAAGTGGTCTGGCGATCACAGCAATAGCGCTGATCGCCATAAGCATTTGGATTATTCAATCTGAGCACCGGCAGCCTGAAAACACCGCGCAATCTCCTGAAGGCTTAAGCAATCTGCAATGGCGCAAGGACTCACAACAGCGCTACACAGTGCGCACAGAGTCCCACATGACCATGTCTTCAGGCGCACAGCAAAATACCGAAGTACACGTATTGCTCGATGCCGAACTCGTCATGTTGACGCTAGCCAGCGAGTCTCAGTCTGCTATGGTTGGCATGCAGCTCACATCTGCCAATCTACGCATTAATGACCTCAGTGACCCCGCCTCCAATGCGGCGCTCAGTGAGCCCTTCAGGGTACGCATATCCTCAACCGGCATACCTTTGGACTTTGAGTTCCCGCATCAGATAGACAAACAAAACCGTCGTATTCTTGAAAACCTGATTCGTACTTTTCAGGTAAGCGTTAAAAATGATGATAGCTGGGTCGCGACCGAAAGTAACGGCTCGGGTGACTACAAGGCCCATTACCAGCGCCGCGGTACCGATCGTTTGCTCAAGTCGAAAACGGCTTTCCTTCCAGCAGAACCAGGCAAAGTTGCATGGTCCCAAGCGAGTTCAAACGAACATATCCTGTTGAACCCGACTAACGACTGGCTGACCGAAATGACCATAGAGGAGGAAATGATCTCGTCGGGAAATACCGGCCCTGAAATACAGGTAACAACCCAGGCCAGCCTTCAACTCAGTGCATATTCTGGCTCAATCAACAAAGCGCGATGGGAGTTTGACACCAGCACTGCGGCCAAACCCATCAAGCGCGAGATCAATGCTCTATCCAGCGAACAAAGCCTCGCAGAGAAAGAAGCCAGCTTACGGGCAAGCATCACAGAACTGGATGAACTTTCACGAGGTCGGCTGGCAGTTATCTATCGTCTGAGCGACCTGATTCAATCACACTCAGGCGTGCCCCAAATCGTATTGGACATACTACGTGAAGACGAGGTCAGTGACCGCACCCGCGCAGACCTGTATCTTGCTCTGGAAAAAGCCGGCACGGCAAACGCCCAGGCGGCATTGGTCAGCGTATTCGACGACGAAAGCTGGTCACTGGTCGACGGCATGCGAGCCATTGTCGCTATGGGGGGTATTCGTCAGGCCAACAACGACAGTATCGCCGCGTTATGGGAAGCATCCAGCTATTACGAAGGCGGTGAACGGCAACGCATGGCCAATGCGGCCAAATTTGCTTTGGGCAGTATTGGGCAACACCTCAATTCAGCAGGCGACAGCCGTTATGCAGCCCTGCGTTCAGAACTTCTGAGCAAAGCACAGGGGCTGGGCGATCCCCAACAGCGATCGAACTTTATCACTGCGCTGGGTAATACGAAAGATGAGACGCTGGCCGAACCGGTCAGTCACCTGTTGAGCGAAGAGGAACCCACGGTCAGGCGGGCAGCCGCGTTGGCACTCGGCACACTGGGAACGGACCAGTTCGCCCCTCTAATGGTGCAACACTATCGATCCGACGACAATCACTATGTGCGGGCAGCTCTCGCCACATCTCTGACCCAGTGGTCACAACCTGACGAAAGCGCCATGGCCATGTTCAGAGAACGTGTGCGCAGCGAACACAATGAGGGTACCCGTTTTCAACTTGCTGCGATATTGGGCAAACACCTGCAGACCTTTCCCGAGAACAAAGCGGTGCTGCAAGAGATCATGCGTCACGAACCCTCCAAACGCATTCGACAAAAGGTCGCCGAATCCCTGGCCACCCAATAACGCCTAATCGGAACAATAACGCCTAATCGGAAGGCTTGGG
This sequence comes from Oleiphilaceae bacterium, assembly GCA_041589495.1. GTDB lineage: Bacteria > Pseudomonadota > Gammaproteobacteria > Pseudomonadales > Oleiphilaceae > PZPK01. The sequence goes on from JBFHVM010000008.1 coordinate 25,175, forward strand.
CTTTTGCACAAACAGCGAGATTAGCCCCAAAATTGCTGAACCCACCATCAATAATACCGACACCGCATTGAGCACGGGCGTAGAGCCCTCGCGCAAACGATCAAACATGGCGATGGTCAACGGTGCATCGGAACCCACCAGCATCAGTGTGGTGTTAAAGTTTTCGAAAGACATCAGAAAGGCCACGATACCTGCACCCAACATCGCCGGCCGTAAATAAGGCAAGGTGATGGTGCGGATTACCGCCATGTTGGAGGCTCCAAGATTCAGCGCGGCCTCTTCCAGAGAACGATCAAAGCGTCGCAGTCGCGCCGAAATAACCAGCGTGGCGATAGTGGTGATAAAGGCAAATTGCCCCAGAATCACCAAAGGCAAACCTGGGCGCAACCACTCAATTTCGAGTCCGTAATTGTCTTCGAGACCATTAGCGAGCGAACTGCTGAAAATCAGAATGGAGACGCCCAATATCACCCCCGGAATAACCAGAGGCGTGAGCATCAGCATATACAACACGCCCTTGCCCAAAAAGTCGTGCCGCTCAAACAAAAAGGCATTACAGGTTGCCAGTGTCACACTGAGCACGGTCACGCCTAGCGCAACCCAAAACGAGACGGCAATACTCTCGAGTAATTCATCGTCATTGAATATACCCAAGCGTGGCTCGGTTTCTCCAAGGTACCAACACTGAATCGGCAACTGGCAACCGAGATCGCGCAACATGCGAATGCAGACCCAGGCATTGATTTGAAATTTGACGCCACCGGCAGCGATCACAATGC
>JBFHVM010000009.1:0-23859 GCA_041589495.1 Oleiphilaceae bacterium
CCTTGGGTGGCCTTTTTTATTGGCTGCGCCAGTTAGGCGTATTCCGTTTTCTGTTTATATTCGCAAAGATCTTCGATCATGCAGGCGCCGCACCGGGGTTTACGGGCGGTGCAGGTATAGCGACCGTGCAGAATGAGCCAGTGATGGGCATCGAGTAAATACTCTTTGGGGATGAGTCGTAAAAGGCGCTTTTCAACTTCAAGAACGTTCTTTCCCGGGGCTATGCGTGTCCGATTCGCGACGCGAAATATGTGTGTGTCGACGGCCATGGTTAGGTGGCCGAAAGCAGTGTTAAGTACCACGTTGGCTGTTTTTCTGCCCACGCCTGGCAGTGCTTCGAGTGCTTCACGGTTTTCAGGGACCTCACCATTATGCAGCTCGACCAGCATGCGGCAGGTTTTGATGACATTCTCCGCTTTAGTATTGAACAGGCCGATAGTCTTGATTTCTTCCTTGAGGCCGTCGAGCCCGAGGTCAAGTATCGCCTGTGGGGTATTCGCCTTATTAAACAAGCCGTCGGTGGCCTTATTGACGCCTTTGTCGGTGGCTTGCGCGGATAAAATAACAGCGATTAGCAGCTCGAAAGGTGATGAGTAGTTGAGTTCTGTTTCGGGTTTAGGGTTGTCGGCTTTGAAGCGAGCGAATATCTGGTTGCGTATTTCTTTGTTCATGGATCGTTGAATATAGTTTGCTGATGACCGGATAGAGAGTATACTTATTTTAGCCATGAAAACCCGGCTATATCGGTTATGTGTTGCGTTTTGAATGCCTCAGGCGAATTTGCGGTTCGTCGAACATAAGTTATATCCAGTTTTTGTGCTTTTTTGATTGTTTATTTATAAGGATGACTTATGTCTGATCGAGTAACCGGTAAGGTAAAATTTTTCAACGAGTCCAAAGGTTTTGGTTTCATTGAGCAAGAAAACGGCCCTGATGTATTTGTACACTTCAGCGCCATTCAGGCTGATGGCTTTAAAACTCTGAACGAAGGCCAAGCGGTTGAGTTCACTGTTGGCCAAGGCCAAAAAGGTCCTCAGGCAGAAGCTGTTAAGCCTCTGTAAGCCTGTTTAGCGGAGGCACTCGCCTCCGCTACCCCTTCTGTATCATTCCTGCGCCCTCTTTCTGTAATAAATACCCAGAATCATCACTCTTGACTGGCATTGAAGATGCATTAATCGCCTTTGAGTGCTATCTTTCGCAACAATTTCGTGTTGTCTTTACGTTGATGCTTTTACATGTCTGAGCAACTGGCGGGTAAAAAAATTCTCCTCGGTGTTACCGGAGGAATCGCAGCTTATAAAACGGCTGAATTGTGTCGCAATCTGGTGAAACTGGGAGGCGAAGTCCGCGTTATTATGACGCAGGGGGCTGAAGAGTTTGTCAGGCCTCTGACCTTTCAGGCCCTGACGGGTAATCCGGTGCATACATCCTTACTGGACCCCGATGCCGAAGCCGGCATGGGGCACATCGAACTGGCTAAATGGCCCGACCTCATTGTTGTCGCACCTGCGACGGCACATTTTATCGCGCAATATTCACAAGGCTTGGCGGGAGATTTACTGCTGACTTGTCTGTTGGCGTCGACTGCACCCGTAGCCATAGCGCCCGCCATGAATCAGGCCATGTGGTTACACCCGCTGACGCAAAGAAATCTCAAATCACTGAAGGTGTCCATGGCGGATCATTTACATATTTGGGGGCCGCAAGCGGGCGAGCAGGCTTGCGGTGATGTCGGACCCGGGCGGCTTGAAGAGCCAGCCGACCTGGCACAGCATATCGTAAATACCTTGTCGGATCCGCGACTACCAGTCGCTACCGGTTGGTCGGTGGTGATTACGGCCGGGCCTACGCGCGAGGCGATTGATCCGGTGCGCTATATCAGCAATCATAGTTCCGGAAAAATGGGTTTTGCCCTCGCTGAATGCTTTGCCGCGGCCGGTGCCAAAGTGACTTTGTTGGCGGGGCCAGTGAATCTCAATACGCCTGAAGGCGTGCAGCGAATCGATGTTAACTCGGCCGAAGATATGCATAAAGCGGCCATGCAAGCCTGCGAAAAGGGTTGCAGAGTATTTATAGCTGCGGCGGCGGTCGCGGATTACCGTATCGCGAGCCCTGCCGAACAAAAAATCAAAAAGAGTCAGGATCGCATGCAATTGGAGCTGGTGCGCAATCCCGACATCGTTGCCGATGTGGCGGCCTTGCCTCACAAGCCTTTTACGGTTGGCTTCGCTGCAGAAACACAGGATGTGCTGACTTATGCGAAAGGTAAACTGGAGCGAAAAGGCCTTGATATGATCATTGCCAATGACGTGTCGCGACAGGATATCGGATTTAACGCCGACCACAACGAAGTGCATGTACTTACGGCGCGCCATCATAACCATTTGGCCCGACAGGAAAAGGGTAAGCTGGCCGCGTGCCTGGTTGCCGAAATTGTCGAGGCATGTAGTGAGGAGTCATCTTTATCATGAGCAAACCCCCGGTTCAGGTACGTATTCTGGATAAGCGTCTGGGCGATTCTATTCCTTTACCGCACTATGCCACAGAGGGTTCGGCTGGCCTCGATTTGCGGGCGTGTCTTGAAAAAGCGATCACTTTGCAGCCTGGCGATACCGCGTTGTTGCCAACGGGTATGTCTATCTATTTGGAAGATCCAGGTCTGGCGGCGATGATACTTCCACGTTCGGGGCTGGGTCACAAGCATGGCATTGTGTTGGGCAATCTGGTGGGGCTCATTGATTCTGATTATCAGGGAGAATTGATGGTCTCATGCTGGAATCGCGGCAAAGATGCTTTCACCATCGATGTGGGCGAGCGCATTGCGCAACTGATTGTAGTGCCGGTTGTCCAAGTGGATTTTGAATTAGTGGATGAATTTGCCAGTTCCGCTCGGGGGGAGGGCGGATTCGGGTCGACTGGCCGCGCTTGAGCTATGCTCAATAGATACCTTTTTGACTAACTATTCGCCACGCACATGGATTACGGGCATGAAATTCGGAAGAAAAGAAAAAGCGGCTGTTAAGACTCTCGATGAGGGTAAGGCAAAGCGCGGCAGTGATAACAAAGCAAAACCCAGTGGTACCTTTCTGCATAGCTGGGCCTGGCAACCGGCTCTTTTCTCGTTGGTGGGCATTATAGCCCTGGGGTTGATCATTGAGGTTCTTTTTTTGGGGCCGAGTGAACAGGCCGTGCAGACCAGGCAGCATCAGCTTGCAGTGTCGGTGCTGCAAAAAACGGTCAACGCCCATGTCCAGGAGCGTGCCGAGGCGCTTGCCTTTGCAAGTCAAAATGGTGTGAGTAACCTGCCTTTTGCCGATGTTCAGGCGTTTTATCGGATTGCGCCCAGTGAGATAGGCATACTGCGTAACCAGTATCCCGGCTTGAGTTTTGCCAGTGTGGATATTGTGCGCTCAGCACTCGAAAAGCAAACACGTCTAGTCGAGGGCTTTTTTCACGAAGATGAATGGTTCCTGCAAATCGCACAGTCGCGTCAGGATGGTGGAATTGACCTGGCTATATTTAAGGCGGCCGCTTTGCGCAGCGCGCTGAGCTTGCCAAAAGGTTTCGTACCCGGAGAGTCGGCTTTGATAGCGGGTCAAGGATCGGGGCGAAAAGTGGCAAAAACGGGTTCAGGCATAGCGGCACATACAGTTTATCTTCCGACTGCGGTTCCACAGTGGCGCGTGGGATTCGCACCGGCCGCCAATGGTGGTTTTAGCCTGGATCGTGTACTCCCCCTGTCGGCCATTGCGTTGGTGGGAATTATATTGGCCGTAGGACTGAATCTGTTGGTGCGCATGCGTATGGCAGTGCTAAAGCAGGCTTTGCTGCAAGCGACTCAGACCATGAGGGCAGCCATTGCTGGTGAAAGCAAAAAAGCCGTCAACCTACCTTATGCCGAGCTCAACTCGATGGTGACAGCCATCACTCAGGTTGCGCGACAGCAAACCAAGGCACATGCCAAAGCGGTTAAAGAGAACGCCAAGCCCGCGACTGAGGTCGCCACGGCTGACAGTGATGCGCCACTGTTTGAAGATGATTTATTGGATCTTGATGTGCTCTCCGAAGCCGAGATGACGAACGATCCTTTGCAGCAGGATATCAATGAAGATCTATCGACAGGAGCCATCGTGGAAGAAGTAGCACAACTGGATGTAAATGTACCGCAATCCATTTTTAGAGCCTATGACATTCGCGGTGTTGTAGATGAAACGCTTAATGAACAGATTGTCGAGTTGATCGGTAAGGCGCTGGCCAGTGAAGCGCTGGCCCAGGGACAGCAAACGCTATGCGTAGGCTACGATGGTCGCCTGTCTAGCGTGCCGTATTGCGAAGCAATGACCCGCGGTATTGTATCCACCGGTGCCAATGCCATTATCGTTGGCGAGGTGCCTACGCCGGTATTGTATTTTGCGACGCATCAGCATCAAACGGGCACGGGGGTGATGATTACCGGTAGTCATAATCCGGCTAATTACAACGGTTTTAAGATGATGATCGCTGGCAACACCCTGTCGGGTGACGATATTCAGAAGTTATATCAGCGCATCGTGACGCAAGATTTTGCAAGTGGACAAGGTGCGCGCAGCGAGCAGCCCGTCGACAGAGATTATCTCGATACCATACTTAATGACATTGCCGTGGCTGCACCTCTCAAGGTGGTGGTCGATGCAGGTAATGGTGTGGCCGGAGGTCTGGCTCCCGCCTTGATTGAAGAGCTTGGCTGCGAAGTGATTCCTCTTTTTTGCGAAGTGGACGGAACCTTCCCCAACCACCATCCCGACCCTGGTAAGCCCGAGAATCTGCAGGATCTGATCGCTGCCGTACAACAACATAACGCCGATATTGGTCTCGCTTTTGATGGCGATGGGGATCGAGTTGGTGTTGTCACCAATGCCGGTAAAATTATCTGGCCGGACCGCCTTCTAATGCTTTTTGCCAAAGACGTGGTGGCGCGTAATCCGGGCGCAGACATTATCTACGACGTAAAATGTTCACGCCGTTTGAGTTCACTGATCACCGGTTATGGTGGTCGGCCGGTGATGTGGAAAACCGGTCACTCGCTTATCAAAGCGAAAATGAAAGAAACCGGAGCCTTACTGGCGGGCGAAATGAGTGGTCATATATTCTTCAAGGAGCGCTGGTTCGGTTTTGATGATGGTTTGTACAGTGCGGCGCGTTTGCTGGAGATTCTGGGTGTGGATGACCGTCCTGCCGAAGACATCTTTGCTGACTTCCCCGAAGACGTCAGTACGCCAGAGATCAATATCACGGTGACGGATGAGAGCAAGTTCAATATTGTCGACAAGCTTTGCGCCATGAAAGATCAGTTTGCCGAAGGTAGTGTATCGACAATTGACGGTTTGCGCGTGGACTATCCCAATGGTTGGGGGCTTTGCCGGGCGTCGAACACAACTCCCGTTCTGGTGTTGCGATTTGAGGCCGATGACGAAGCCGCGCTGCAGCAGATTAAAGATACCTTTAAGCAGGTATTGCAGCAGGTAGACAGTAGTCTCAATCTCGATTTTTAGCGTTCCAAGGTAGCAACAACACAATGAGTCTCGATAAAGAAGCGGCGATTCAGATCGCATCGGTTCTAAATAAAGCCTTACCCTACATTCAGCGTTTTGCGGGTTCCACTATCGTCATTAAGTACGGTGGTAATGCCATGGAAAACGAAGAACTCAAGAATAGCTTCGCTCGTGATGTGGTGCTTATGAAAGCGGTAGGGATGAACCCCATCGTCGTGCATGGTGGCGGGCCGCAAATTGGCGATTTGCTCACACGTCTGAATATAGAAAGTCATTTTGTCGATGGTATGCGCGTCACGGATAGTCAGACCATGGATGTGGTCGAAATGGTGCTTGGTGGTCTGGTGAACAAGGAAATTGTTGCCCTGATTAATCGAAATGGCGGTAAAGCTATTGGCTTGACCGGTAAAGATGCCAACTTTATTCGCGCTCGCAAGCTGGAGGTGAAACGAAGCTCACCCGAAGTGCAAAAATCCGAGATTATTGATATCGGCCATGTGGGTGAGGTGAGCTCGGTGGATGCCTCGGTGATTAACATGCTGACCCAAAGTGATGTCATTCCGGTCATTGCGCCTATTGGCGTGGGTGAAAATGGCAAGTCTTATAATATCAACGCGGATCTGGTTGCCGGTAAAGTGGCCGAGGAGCTCAATGCCGAAAAACTGATATTACTAACGAATATTGCGGGTTTGCAAAATAAGCAGGGTGAGGTGCTGACGGGTTTGTCGACACAGCAAGTGGACGAGCTCATTGCCGATGGAACGATTTATGGCGGCATGCTGCCTAAAATTAACTGTGCTTTGAATGCGGTGAACAACGGGGTTAAGAGTGCCCATATCATCGATGGCCGCGTGAATCACGCTACCTTGTTGGAAATTTTTACCGATGAAGGTGTGGGTACACTAATCTCGAACGAGAGCCTGTTGAAAACGGAATAAACCAGACTCGCCGGCGGCACGATTACCGCCGGCGAGATGAGTTACGCTAGATGAAGGTTTCTGCCTGATCGGAGTTGTCTTCCAGGCTTTGTTCACCAATCACTCGGTTGCGCCCCTGTCGTTTAGCTTCGTACATGCAGTTATCGGCGCGATGAATCAATTCTTCGGCCTGTTCGCCATAACGATAACTGGCGGCACCAATCGACACAGTAATGGTACCCAGTTGCATTTTCTCTGCACTGTCGGAAAGCGTTTGTTTGGCAAGCTTGTCCCGAATATTTTCTGCAACCGACAAGGCTCCTTTGTAATCCGTCTCGGGGAGCAGGATGGCGAACTCTTCGCCGCCAAATCGGGCCACCATGTCACTGCCTTTCACGCTTTTCTTCATCAGAGTGGCGACAAAGCGCAGTACTTTGTCTCCAATCATATGTCCAAACTTATCGTTAAACTGTTTGAAGTGGTCAATGTCGAGTAGCAGCATGCAAAGTGGGCGGGCTTCCATTTTACTTGCAGAAATCAGATGCTCGATTTCCATATCAAAGGCACGACGGTTATTCACCTTGGTCAATGCGTCCGTGGTGGCCTCTGAATTGAGTCGGGCCACTTCGGCACGCAGTTTTTTCATTTCGTCAGCCATCGTGGCGAGGTTGTCCTGCATCTGACGCGCGGCATCCTCGCGGCGCTGTGTTTCGTTCAGAAGCGTTTTAATCAGAGTGCGAATTTCATCTGTGTCGTTGGCTGCACTTACCTGTGAGCTGAATTGGTTCAAGCTGCTCGAGTATTGACTGAGCCCCTCGCCCTCCGAGCCGATCTTGCCCAGTAGTTCATTAATGACTTCCCGAACACTTTCGCTGAGTTTGTTGACGGCAGCTTCACGCGCAGTGGCGATATAGCGATTGTACAGGTCTCTATGAACTTCATTGGAAAAGGTATCTTTGCTTTTCTCAAGAGCATCAATGGCTGCAACCAGTTCCGTATTCTCGCCGCTCACATACTCGTACCACACCGCGTAATTTTCGGGGGTTGTGGCAATATTTCTACGGTTCATTTCGGGAAGCGTTTGCTTCAGCAAGGCTACGGCTTTGGTGATATCATTGCCGTCGGAAACTGCGGGTGATGATTGTGGCATGGCTGGAATTGACCTGGGGCATCCATCTAGGGGTTTATTCGAACGAGTTAGCTTTATACCAGAGTTTGCCGGATACGCCTACGTCAGGCGGCTGAAAAGTGGCGAGACATCCTTGCGGCGCAAGGCGGCAATGCCTTTGCTATAGTTTGAGTATAGTCCGAACAAAATGAAGAGAGTGTTAATTGGTGTAGTGCGATGCGGGTAGTTTGGTAAGCCGCATTCGATCTGAAACAGGGAAACAATCAGCTATGAAAAAAGCCCTCTGGGTGATGGGCATCATCGCGTTGCTGGCCGTGTTGCTTTCGCAATTAGGCGTACAGTATATGGTGCACAATGCGCTGACCGAATTGCGAGCCAAATACCGAAGCGACGCATCGATTGAAGTAGAATGGGTGTCTGCAGATTTCGAAGGCACACTCTCACTTCACGGGTTTGGGATTACGCCATTTGCCTTGAAGCGCACATATCAAACCGAAGTGCTGGAACTGCATTTCAGCGACTACCTTTCGATGTTACGCGATATACCTGCCCTTGCATCCGGAGATTGGACTGTGCTCGAGCGGCTTCGCACAGAAGGCGCTCAAACAGAGCTGCGAGGGCGGGCTGTCGATGATTGGGCCGCGGCGCAGAGCCACCCCTTGCTAAGACAAATGCTCGGTTTGTATGCCTGTAGTCGCGCCGATCAAATAGAAGATGAAGCTTTCTATCGAACACTGGGTATGGGTTCTCTCGGTATGGACATCGATTTGGCGGTGCATTTGGACCACAGCGCCGAGCGTCTCAACCTTTCCTTTGGGCTCGATCTGGCAGAGCGTGGACATATCGACCTCTATGCGACCCTGCCGGAGCGAGCAATACCGCGACGCATCGACGAAATCAACATGGCGTCGTTGGCATTTCATTCTCTGCAGGTGACCTACGTAGAAAATGGGTTCTTTAGGCGACTCAGTAACTATTGCACCGCCGACAAAGACTGGACACGTGAGGCTTACGCTCTATTAGCCGCACAGCAATGGCAAACCACGCTTGAGCAGAGTGGCCTGTTGGTGAATGACGCCGTGGCGGCCATGTATGCCAATTATCTTGGGCTTGGCGGCAAGTTGAGCTTGTCACTCCAAAGTGAGCGTCAGATTCAGCCCGGGCAGTGGCGACGTTTCATTGATCGGGATCTGGTTACGCTTTGGGGGATGCAATTGCGCGTGAACGAAGCGAGCATCACCGATGCAGAGATCAAGTTGCTGGGAGAAGTACTTATGCCTCCAGCGCCGCAGGTTGTTGAAGCGGATGCCGAGCAGAAACCTGAACCCGTGAAAAGTAAGGGCTATGTGGTCATCGCTGTCGAAGAGCTAACCGAGGTAAGCCTTGGCACAAAAATACGAGTGGAGCAGCTCAGTGGTAAGCTGGTAGAGGGGCGCTTTCAGGGATTTGATGAGATGCATATCAAGGTGAGTCAAAATCTCAAGGGCGGTACTGTTACCTTTAACGTCCAGCGGGACGAACTTCTGGAGGTGGCCATATGGCGCTAAGCTCCAGCGGGGTAACAATACCTGTTGTTGGGCTGCCCGACTTTCAGCGTTTGCTGAGTGATCTGGTGGCGATTCCCTCCATTTCATCGCCTCAGTCAGATTGGGATCAGAGTAACGTCGCCGTGGTTGAAGAATTGGCGCGCTGGTTTGATCGGTTGGGATTTAACTGCGAAATTCTGCCGGTTGATGCTGCCGGGCAAAAGGTAAATCTGATTGCGACTCTGGGCGAGGGTGAGGAAGGTTTGGTTCTGTCGGGGCACACCGACACAGTGCCTTACGACAGTAAGCGCTGGCTGGCTGATCCATTTAAGCTGGCCATGCGCGACGAGCGCTTCTATGGTTTGGGGACCTGCGACATGAAGGGTTTTTTCCCTATCATTATTGAGGCATTGCGTAAACTTGAGGGCGCGGAGCTTGCGCAACCGCTGGTAATTTTGGCCACAGCCGATGAAGAGAGCTCCATGTCTGGAGCTCGAGCCCTGGCAAACAGTGGTCGCTCCTTTGGTCGAGCAGCTGTTATTGGTGAGCCAACCAGCATTCGCCCTGTGCGCCTGCACAAAGGCATTATGATGGAATCTCTTCGCGTGGCTGGGCGTTCCGGCCATTCTTCCAATCCACAGTTGGGAAATAATGCCATTGAGGGTATGCATCAGTTTTTGGCCGAGCTGCTGGCTTTTCGGCAGGACATGCAGCGACAACATCGTAACCCTTTGTTTGAAGTAGATGTACCGACACTTAACTTGGGCCGGATACATGGGGGGGACAGTCCTAACCGTATCTGTGCACATTGCGAACTGAGTTTCGATCTGCGCCCATTGCCCGGTATGTCTAGCACTGATCTGCGAAATGCCATTCAGGCGCGGCTCGGTGGGCTGGCGGAGTCGTTGGGGCTCGAAATCTCCTTGCAGTCGTTAATTGAGGCGGTAGAGCCTTTCGAAACGCAGGCCGATGCCGAGCTGGTGCGAATCTGTGAGGCGCTGACGGCATCTTCGGCTCAGGCTGTCGCATTTGCGACAGAAGCTCCCTGGCTACAGAAAATGGGCTTGGAAACCATAGTAATGGGTGCGGGTTCCATCGATCAGGCGCATCAGCCCAATGAATATCTGGCCTGTGACCAGATTGCGCCAATGGCAAGGGTTCTACGAGAATTAATTACACACTATTGCGTGACAACAAATTAAATTTGGTGCGAGAAAGAACGTGAAGACAAAAGAATGGTTGGGATGGTTCAGGCATGCGTCGCCCTATATTAATGCGCACCGAAATCAGACACTGGTCATCGCGATTAGTGGAGCAGCCTTAGAGCACGATAACTTGCAGAACATCATTCATGACCTGGCCTTGCTGAACAGTCTCGGGGTGCGTCTGATTGTGGTGTTTGGTGCGCGTCCGCAAATAGAAACGGGTTTGTTGAAGAAGGGGCTCGAGAGTCGCTTTCATCATGGGCTTAGGGTGACTGATGCAGAGGCTTTGCCTTGTGTGCTGGAAGCCTATGGCCGTCTGCGGGCCGAACTCGAAGCGAAACTCTCGATGGGAGTGGTTAATTCACCCATGCACGGGGCCCGCATAAGTGTAGTGAGTGGTAACTTCGTAATGGCCAAGCCCTTTGGTGTGTTCGAAGGAGTCGACTTGTGTCACACGGGGCTGGTCCGTAAGGTGCATACCTCGGCCATTCACCAATCCTTGGATGCTAAAGCCATTGTGCTGATGCCTGCATTGGGTTATTCGGTGACCGGCGATATTTTTAATCTGGGTTATGAAGACCTCGCTGCCGAAGTGGCCATGCAGGTGCAGGCAGACAAGCTAGTGTTTTTGGCTCAGGCAGACGCCCTGCGCGATGAGCATGAGGAAATGCCTCATGAAATGACTGTAGATCGCGCGGCAGTATGGGCGCAAAAGATTGACCTGGATCGAGAGAGCTGTAACCAGCTAAATGCGGCCGCCAAGGCTTGTAGAAATGGCGTCTCGCGCACGCATTTGCTCAGCTATACCTGTGATGGAGCATTGTTACAGGAATTATTCACGCGCGACGGTTCGGGTACCATGGTGAATGCCGACAGTTACGACGAAATTCGTCCTGCTCGCCTCGAAGACATCAACGGTATTCAGGAACTCATCCTGCCATTGGAAGAGCAAGGTTATCTGGTAAGGCGCTCGAGAGAGCGCCTGGAGACCGAGCTGGACTATTTTCTCGTAGATGTGCGAGACAATGCGATTATCGGCTGTGCAGCGCTGTATCCGTTTCCAAGCCAGCAGGCCGGAGAATTGTCATGCTTTGCGGTCCACGAAGCTTATCGCCGCGAGGGGAGAGGGGATCGTTTGCTGGCAGCCGTTTCAGAGCGCGCGCAAGCGGCCAATTTAACGCGACTTTTCGTATTGACGACCAAAACTGAGCACTGGTTTGTGGAGCGAGGTTTTGCGCCAGTGGCGGCGGACACACTGCCGGGTGAAAAAATCTATAACCGTGACCGTAATGCCAAGGTGCTGTTAAAACGCCTTTCGGTATAGAGACAGGGCTAAATTCGGGTAATAATACGAGCGCATAGCCCGGTGCGGCACAATCAGATAACAACAGGGATACACTATGGAACGCAGGTCGAGTTTACGTAAACCGATCCACCTTGATGCAATATTACGCCTCGAAGGCGGTGCCAAGTGGCCTATCGTGGTTGCTGATTTTTGCGATCAGGGTATGTATCTCAAGTATTCGCTGGCTGTCTCGAAGGCAATTGAATCTGATCAGAGTATAGGGCCGGGGCGAGGCTTTACAATTTGTTTTCAGGATCGACAGGGCTTACCGCACGAAATTCCCGCGGAGCCCGCTCACTTGCTGAAAGGCGCTGCGGGCATACGTTTTCGCGGACGCCATGATGCCGCCGTCGCTGTGTTAAGTGAATTTAGTGATAATACCCATCCGGTTTCGCACCCACAGGAAGAAATTCAGCACATTGTAGAAGAGTGTGTCGAAGCCACCCAAAACTACTTGGCCCCCCTGATCAGTGAATTTTGGCCCAAGCTGGTTGCGCGAACCAAAGACGCCGCGCTGGATGCGCGTACCGACCAGCTGGCGAATGCCACGATGGAAGCGGGCAATAAGCTGGAACGCGAAAAAATTCCGCGCCAGCAACGCTATATGGATGCTGTTAAAGATCCCATGGGGCGGTATCGGGGAGAGGGTGGTGCTGCCGATCTGGACCATCTGGCATTGGTCGACAAAAGCGAATTTGAAGACTGGCTAACTACGCGCGTATTGATTACTAAGGCAGAAACCCAGTATCGCGCCCAGTTGTTGCCCCTGAAAATGCGACTCGACGAGTTGGGACTCTCGGATCAGAAACACCACGAAAATCCCCTTGGCCCCTCTCTCGTGGTCAATGCATTCCAAGCTGCGGTCAGTGGTTGTGTGATTGAAAGCAGTGTCGAAAAAGTCTTTTTTAAGGCCTTTGAGCAGGAAGTCATCGGAAAACTAGAAGGCTTGTTCGATGCACTGAATGAGATCTTGATCAGACATGATGTGCTACCGGATCTTAATGTAACGCGTCAAATCAAAAAATCTCCGGATAAGCCCGTTGCAACGACAAATGAAGTACCGCAGGATGCTGCTGAAGGCGCACCAAACGCAGCACAGGAGATGGCAGACCCGGTGGGGCCTCCGCAGTTCAGTTATGGGCAGGCAGCAACATCACAGCCTCCGGTATCGGCTCAGGATCATAGTCAGACCGCTGCGGAGCCTCCCTTTCTGTCAACGCCGCTAGACCTGCCCGAGGGTAGCGAACTCAGGCCTGCACCCCAGTCTGCTAATTATGAGCAAGTCGCCAACCTGGTGAGATCCCTACGACATGTGACCGCACAAAACAGGCAGTCGGGACCTGCTGTTCAGGGCGAGGTGCAGAGTTATACCCAGGACGAAATTGCCGAGGGCTTAAGGGCGCTGCAGGCGGCAGCAGTGAATCTGGATGTGCCCGCCGAGCGTAGCGATGGCTTGATGGAGAGGGTGCTCGACAACCTGCGTGCCGATGGGGAAGCTGACAAGCACATTCATGAAGATCAACAAGTCGCGATTGATGTCGTCGATCGCTTTTTTGACAGCCTCAATACCAACCCGAGGCTGGGCCCCATGGCCAAGCAGCAGTTGCATCGTCTTGAAGTACCTGTGCTGAAGGTGTTGTTACAGGACGAAAGCTTTTTCGAAGGTGGAACCAACTCTGTGCGAGAGGTAATGAACCGTATCGCTCAGCTTGGGGCCAAGGGGTCGCGTTTAACGTCCAACCACCAACAGCGAATTGAAAATCTGGTGCGGCGCATTGTCGAAGAGTTTGAAGACGACACACAGATTTTTGATCAGGTACTGACCGAGCTCAATGAGCTTGTTGATCGGCAGAATCAGTTGTACAAGAAAAATGTTGAGCGGGTGGCAGCCGCGGCTGAAGGAGTGCATCGTGTTGAACAGGCCAAAATCGCGGTGGCTCAGGCGCTTAACCAGCGTCTTGCCCAGCAGACGGTGCCCAAGGCCGTTCATACGCTGGTGCAACATGGCTGGCAGGACCTGCTTAATCTCATCCACATTCGTCATGGCGAGAACAGCCGGGAATGGTCCGAAAGCCTCGAGGTAATCGATGAGCTGTTGGCCTTCGGGCAGGATGCAGCGCACCCGCTGGATATGAAAACGATTTTGCCCCGCATTCAGGAGGGACTGAAAGAAGTCTCAGGTGCTCAGGAAGCGCCGCCGGTTGTTCGTGACCAGCTTAAGCAATTCATTGAAGGAGTGAAGTCCGGAACATTCGATGCTATTGAGGGCGCACAGTTTGATGTGCCTGAGTCGGAAGACGAGAAAGCCTTGCGTAATGTCAAAAAATCAAAAGAACTCAAGCACTGGATTTTGCGGGCTAAATCCATTCCTGTCGGTTCCTGGTTGCAATTCAATCGCCCGGATGAGGAAACTCAATACATGCGCTTGGTGTGGATAGCCAAAGGCTATAGCAAGTTTGTCTGCGTGAATCACCAGGGCATGAAAGTTGTAGAGTTGGGGTTGTTTAAGTTTGCTACCTATCTAAAGGATGGCGTAGTGATGCCCGATCCGGATTATGAGGTGCCAGTGGTCAATCAGGGCCTCGATAACATGGTTAAGGATGTATACGACAAACTTGCCTATGAAGCGAGTCATGACAAGGTGTCGGGGCTGACCAAACGCAGTGAGTTCTGTCGTGAGGTGCGCGCCATGATGAAACAGGGTGACCGCAGTGCATCTTGCAGTTTGTTGTATATTCGTTTTGCTCCCATTATGGAAGATGAACAGCCGAGACTCGCTGCACCCTTTGCCAAAAGGGTTGCCGAAACGCTCGCGGAGCTGGCAACAGAAGAAGCTGTTCTTGGGCGTCTGACGCACACTGACTTTGCCATGTTTCTGGTCAATGACGAGCTCGATCTCATTAATTTACGCTGCAGTGAAATGCTGGTGGATTTGTGTCAGAACGATGCCGATCAAAGCCAGCCACTGCTTGTTGCTGTGGGTGAGAGTCGCGGGCAACTCGGCTTCAATAATCCTGAGTCCATGATTCGACATGCGGCGCGTCCCATTGCCGAAGCCAGTGCAATGCATCGACAGCAACGCGCGGAACAGCTGCGCGCAAGCGAGGACATGCCCGAGGAAGAAGGCGCGGCACAGCGCGAAGAAATACTGAATGCCCCGGCAGCCGTGGTTACTGAGAAAGTGGCGCTGGTCGAAGCCGAGGAGGGCGAGCAAAGCGACCTCTCTGGTCTGAAGTTCGATATCTTCTGTCAACGGGCCATGCGTCTGGCGTCCGATTCCGTACATGAGGAACAGTATGAGTTGGTATGCTCCGAGACGGGCACCGGTTTATCTTTTGAGCCAGAAACGGCGGCTCAGGCGCGGGCGTTGGACCATTGGTGGGTTGATACGCTGGTGCGTAAGTTCGCTGAGCAGGACCCCACCTGGGATGGTATTGATTATCTGAGAGTGAAGCTCAGTGGCTATGCGTTTCTCAATGATCAATTCAAAGACTATCTGATAGAGCTGGTCGACGCAGGTCAGATGGATGCACGCCGTGTCTGGTTTGATTTATACGACTTGGCTGTAGTGGATAATATTCATGCGGCCGCTGACATGATCAAGCATCTGATGATCAAGGGGTTTCGCTTCTGTCTCGACCACTTTGGCACTAGCCGGTCACCTTTCCCCTTGCTCAAGTTGTTGCCGGTAGACATGATTAAGATTGACGAAGGTTATGTAGATTTGCTGAATGACGAAGAAGCAGACGAAGTCGCGGCCGATTCGATTGTTGATCTGGCGCATGGCGTTGGTAAAGAGGTTCTCGCGTCTTCGGTTGATTCAGCGATCTGTTTGCAGCGTATGAAGAAGTGGAATGTGGATTATGTGCAGGGCTCGACCATAGCCGAGTATGAGCTGTTAACGGCTGCTTCGTAGCGGCCGTTAACACAGGTTGTGACTTTAGTGACTGAAGTTGCGGGAGTAAAAAATCTCCTGCATTTCACGGCGCAGATTGTGCTCGATTTCTTCAAGTTCCTCTGAGCTGAGTTTATCTTTGTCTTCGCCGAAGATGTAATTCATCAATTCAAAGTCCTTGAGCAGCATCTTGGTGTGAAACGTGTTTTCCTGATATACGTTCACATCCACCATCTGATAGGCATCCTGCGTATCCTGGCTCAGATAATTCTGTATCGAATTAATCTCGTGATCGATGTAGTGCTTGGTGCCATCGACATCACGGGTAAATCCGCGCACGCGGTAATCCAGCATGACGATATCAGAGTCAAAGCTGTGAATCAGATAGTTCAAAGCTTTGAGCGGAGAAATCAGTCCACAGGTAGACACATCAATATCAGCACGGAAGGTGCTGATACCATTCACCGGATGGCTTTCGGGATAGGTATGTACGGTGACGTGGCTTTTGTCGAGGTGTCCCACAATGGCGTCGGGCAGAGGGCCAGGCGTTTCTGAATTGGTATCGGTGCCTGGCGCAATCTCGTGTTCGGCAATCAGCATGGTTACGCTGGCGCCGTGGGGGTCATAATCCTGACGGGCGATATTCAGAATGTTCGCCTCGATGATGGAGACCACATCAGTGAGTATTTGGGTCAGCCGTTCCGCATTATACATCTCATCAATGTAAGCAATGTATTCGCGGCGATCCTTCTCGGATTTGGCGTAGCAAATATCATAGATGTTGAAACTGAGGGATTTGGTCAGGTTGTTAAACCCGTGAAGTTTCAGCTTTTTGTCCATGGACACACCTCTCAGGTGACGCGTCGGGAAGCCCGACCAGAAAAAGCGCGTATTATGCCGCTGCGCCTCAGTTTTGCAATGGAATATTTGTACAAAAAAACAGTCGTCTGAAAAAGTATCAGGAGGCGGCTTTTATTTCGTAGCTGTGGGTGATTTCAACGCCCGCTTTTTCTAGCATGATAGACGCCGAGCAATACTTTTCGGCGGACAGGCTTACCGCCCGTTTCACCTGACTTTCTTTGAGCGCATTGCCGCTCACCACAAAATGAATACTAATTTTTGTGAAAACGGCAGGTACGGCGTCGGCGCGCTCCGCTTCAATGTCGGCGTAGCAATCAACCACGTCCTGTCGGGACTTTTTAAGGATGCTCATTACGTCAAAAGAGGTACATGCTCCCAAACCGAGCAAAAGCATTTCCATGGGCCGTGGGCCCTGATTCTTGCCTCCATGATCGGGCGGGCCATCCATTGTGATGGTGTGTCCCGATCCGGATTCACCGACATACTTGGCGTCGCCGCCCCAGGTAATTCGCGCTTTCATACAATTCCTGATTGTCTGTTACAATTTGGCGCGCCAGATTAACATAATTTTTACCCGCATGATAAACAGGCCGCAATTTTAACCGGGTGCTCTGGTTTTCTTGGTCTATACTTTTTTTAGAGATCAATAAGTTGCTTGTTTAAACTCAATTTTTTTCTCGCTGAAAAAGCAGGAAGGACGGGTGGTATGGGCAGTTTCTCAATGGAAGAAAGCTGAATAGCAAGTAAGCACTAGAAAGGTAACCAGAATGTCCACGATTCTAAGACCGGTAGAAAGTAAAACGAAGCATTTGGATTATTTTTTGTCCCAATGCCATCGTCGAAAGTATCCAAGCAAAAGCACCATTATCTACGCCGGTGATAAGAGTGATTCGCTGTTTTACATTATCAAGGGTTCGGTCACCGTCATTATTGAGGATGACGATGGCCGCGAAATGATAATGGCCTATCTCAATACGGGAGACTTCTTCGGTGAGATGGGCTTGTTCGACAATATGGATTCACGCAGTGCCTGGGTTAAAGCCAAGTCGGAATGTGAAGTTGCCGAGATTTCTTACACCAAGTTTCGTGAGATATCCCAGCAGGACCCACGTATTCTTTATTTTATTGGTGAGCAGATGGCAAGTCGTTTGCGCCAGACTACGCGAAAAGTTGGCGACCTCGCCTTCCTCGACGTCACCGGTCGCGTGGCACGCACTCTGCTGGATCTATGTAAAGAGCCTGATGCCATGACGCATCCTGATGGCATGCAGATTAAAATTACACGTCAGGAAATTGGCCGTATCGTTGGTTGCTCTCGCGAGATGGTTGGCAGAGTACTTAAAACGCTCGAAGATCAGGGCTTGGTGCAAGTCAAAGGTAAAACCATGGTGGTTTACGGCACGCGTTGACGCCGTGTTCTAGCCGCTAGTGCAGCACAAAAAGCAGGCTTTGGCCTGCTTTTTTTATGCCTTTGCCGATGGTCGCGATGCCACCTCTGTGTACCACCGTTTGAGGTGAGGATGTTCTTCACCAATGCTGATGCGATTCACTTTGTTAAAGTCCATGGTGCACAGGGCGGTGATGTCTGCGATGCTGAAGTGGTCTCCCGCCAAAAAACTACTTTCGGCGAGATGGGTATCCAGGTGCTTCATAAAACCCAGAACCTGTTTTCGGCAGGATTCGCCCCATTCGGGAATCGGGGTCATACGATCTTTAAAATAGCCTGATGTATGTTGAAAGCACATGCCAGTGGGCAGTAAAAAGTAAAATTCGCACCAGCGTTGCCACATTTCAATATGTGCTTTCTCCATAGCTGTGGTGCCCATGAGAGCTGGCCCCTGCCCTTTTTCTTCAAAGTAGCGACAAATGGCAACCGTCTCACAGATGCAGGTGCCATCCTCTAGCTCCAGTACCGGAACTTTGGTCAGTGGGCTTTTCTTGCGAAATTCGGGGCTGAGGTTTTCGCCTTTTTGTAAATCCATTTCGATAAATTCCACGCTATCCAGCAGGTCTTTTTCTGCCAGAAACATGCGCACACGGCGAGGATTTGGCGCAATTCGCATTTCGTATATTTTCATGATCGATCCGCAGTAGATGTTGGGTGAAAGGGGGGCTGCCCGTTCTTTGTGATTGTTGGGGTACTATAGCGGTTAAGGCTCAGGGGCTACAATCGCCCCCACGGGAAGGCATGTCTCGGCTGCGCACTAGCGACTGGCCTTGCGTCGCCTAGTCGGCGACGATGCGAGCACCGCCCTGAGAACTCCAGTTTGAGATGTAAATACTGCCGGCACTGCGCCCGGAGTCACCATTATCTCCACTGAGGTTTTCAAAGCTCAGTCGCTCGATTAACAATTTGCGATTGATGGATATGGTATCGGGGTCGACAAAATCGGTGCTGTGTTGAAAATCATCGCTGCGGTAGCGAATACTGCTGTTATTATCCACCACGCTGGCTTCTCGCAGGGTAATGTCGGTGGCCGCCACTATCTTTTCAATGATGGCGACAGACACGCTGCCTTCTTCGCCATCGGTTTTAATCAACGATTGTAGGCTGCGCTCCAGTTCGGAGAGGCGTTGTTCCGCTGCTGGCACGGCTTCCTCGCCTTCACTGTGTTTTGTTTCGGGCAGGGTCAGAGAGAGTCCTTCCAGAGGAACGTCTTCTGATGTATCGACTGTAATCCCGGCTGCAGGCATGCCATACAGATTAAGTACATTTACCCCGGCATCGGCCGATACGTCACCAAGATCCAGCTCGTTAAGAGGCTGAACTGCACTGAGGGCTGCGCTAAAAAGAATAATAATTACGCTGCTCACGCAGCTCAAAGTTCGTTTCATGGGATTCTTTTAGTTTCTGACCTAAAGACTACTCGTCAGGTATTGTACAAAACGTGAACAATATTTGCATTACACAATAACTAAAATCCCGCATCGCAACGCAGCGTTCCTTGTACGCAACAAGTGATGGCAAAGTCAGCCTGAGCATAAATCCCACACAGGGTCTAAACTGAATAGTTATCTGTGCCAGTAACAATAATAAGGGCACACCTTACAGCATTTCCCAAAAGGAGACTTCAATGCTGGATGATTCTGATCCTATCGAAACTTCAGAATGGCTGGACGCTTTGGCCTCCGTGATCGAAAACGAAGGGCTGGAACGTGCGAAATTCCTGTTGAACACGCTGACAGACCGTATGCGTAAAACGGGAACCGACCTGCCACACTCGGTAACAACTCCGTATTGCAATACCATCCCTGCGGATAAAGAGACGCGCATGCCCGGGGATTTGTTTATGGAACGCCGTATTCGCTCTTTGATTCGCTGGAATGCCTTGGCGATGGTATTGCGGGCCAATCAGCGTCCCGGCGAACTGGGTGGGCATATTTCTACCTTTTCATCTTGTGCCACTCTTTATGATGTGGGTTTTAATTATTTCTTCCATGCCGGCGATGAGACACGTGATGCTGACCTGGTTTATATCCAGGGGCACAGTTCACCCGGTATTTATGCGCGCTCCTATCTCGAAGGGCGCTTGAGCGAAGAGCAAATGGATCGTTATCGCAATGAAGTCGATGGCGACGGACTGTCTTCCTATCCGCATCCCTGGTTAATGCCTGACTACTGGCAATTCCCTACGGTATCTATGGGGCTGGGACCTTTGCAGGCGATTTATCAGGCGCATGTAATGAAGTATTTGCAAAACCGTGAACTTACCGAAACACGGGATCGACATGTCTGGTGCTTTGTGGGTGACGGTGAAACTGACGAACCGGAAACCCTGGGTTCCATCGCATTGGCGGGGAGGGAGAAGCTCGATAACCTGATTTTTGTCGTCAATTGTAACTTGCAGCGACTTGATGGCCCGGTACGTGGCAATGGCAAGATCATTCAGGAACTCGAAGGCGTATTTCGTGGTGCGGGGTGGAATGTCATCAAGGTAGTTTGGGGGCGTTTGTGGGATCCCCTGTTTGAGCGTGATGATGACGGTGCCATGCAGCGTGCAATGAATGAGCTGGTGGATGGCGAAATGCAGAATTTCAAATCCAACGGCGGCGCTTACACGCGCAAGCACTTTTTTGGTAAATATCCCGAACTCGCAAAGCTGGCCGAGAGCCTCAGTGACAAAGACATCGAGCAGCTCAATCGCGGTGGTCACGATCCTTACAAGGTCTACGCAGCCTACCATGAAGCGGTAAATCACAAAGGGCAGCCCACAGTTATTCTGGCCCACACTGTCAAAGGCTATGGTTTTGGTAAAGCGGGAGAGGCCACCAATACGACGCACTCCCTTAAGAAGCTGGACCTTGAGTCACTCAAGGCCTTTCGCGACCGCTTTGGTGTGCCCGTCAAAGACAGTGAAATCGAATCGGTACCTTACTACCGTCCTGCACCGGACAGTCCCGAAGCCGTGTATATGAAACGCATGCGGGAACAATTGGGGGGCTTTTACCCCAAGCGACGCAAAGACAGTCAGCCTCTGCAGGTGCCGGAACGGGATGTGTTTGCATCGCAAATGGAGGGCAGTGGTGACAGGGAAATTTCCACCACCATGGCCTTTGTTCGCATGCTGTCGTCGCTGACCAAAGACAAGCGCATCGGCAAGCGGGTAGTGCCGATTGTCCCCGACGAAGCACGAACCTTTGGTATGGAGGGCATGTTCCGTCAGTTGGGCATCTATACAGCTGAGGGGCAGAAGTATGTGCCCAATGATCGCGATCAGATCATGTATTACCGAGAAGATCAGGCCGGTCAAATTCTTGAAGAAGGTATTAACGAAGCGGGCGCTATGGCGGCATGGATTGCCTGTGCCACCTCGTATAGCACCACCGATTATCCGCTGATCCCCTTTTATATTTTCTATTCCATGTTTGGTTTTCAGCGCGTGGGCGATTTGGCCTGGGCGGCTGGAGATATGCGTTCTCGCGGCTTTCTGATCGGTGGTACAGCCGGGCGCACCACGCTCAATGGTGAAGGTCTGCAGCATCAGGACGGGCATAGCCATATTTTGGCGAACACCATTCCTAACTGTATTTCCTATGACCCCGCCTATGCGGCAGAACTCGCGGTGATTATTCAGGACGGCCTGCGTCGTATGTATGCCGAAAATGAATGTGTGTAT
Source organism: Oleiphilaceae bacterium (assembly GCA_041589495.1). Classification (GTDB taxonomy): domain Bacteria; phylum Pseudomonadota; class Gammaproteobacteria; order Pseudomonadales; family Oleiphilaceae; genus PZPK01. Next base: position 21,527 of record JBFHVM010000009.1, read on the forward strand.
TACTACATCACGGTAATGAATGAAAACTATGTACAGCCCCCCTTGGTGAAAGGATCCGAAGAGGGCATTCTCAAGGGAATGTATCTTTTTGAGGAGCACAAGCCAAAAGGGAGAGGCAAAAAGTCCCACGTCCAGCTGTTGGGTAGTGGCGCCATTCTCAATGAGGTGCGCGCCGCCGCCAAGATGCTGCTGGAAGACTATGGCATTGGCAGCGATGTATGGAGCGTCACCAGCTTTAACGAATTAGCGCGCGACGGCCAAAAGGTTCATCGCTGGAACATGTTTAACCCCGAAAAACAGGCCAAGAAGAGCTTTGTGCGCACGAGTCTTGAAGGACGCAAAGGTCCGGTGATCGCTTCGACCGATTATATCCGCCTGTATGCAGACCAGATTCGGGCCTTCGTGCCGGCATCCTATACGGTGTTGGGTACCGATGGTTTCGGACGTAGCGACACGCGCGAAAAGTTGAGGCAGTTCTTCGAAGTGGATCGCTACTATGTGGTAGTGGCAGCACTTAGTGCCCTTGCAAGAGAGGGCGAGCTGGATGCCAAAACGGTGGTTTCCGCCATGCGCAAATTTAAGCTGGATCGCAATATTCCCAGCCCCATGCAGCGCTAACAGGAGGCAACCATGAGTACGATTGATGTGAAAGTGCCCGATGTTGGTGTTGATGGCGAAGTCGAAATCATCGAAATTCTCGTTGAAAAGGGCGAACGACTGGATGCCGAAGCCCCCATTGTGGTGCTCGAAACCGACAAGGCCACCGTTGAAGTGCCCTGTCCGCAAGCAGGAAAGGTAGCGGGTATCGAAGTAAAGGTAGGCGATAAGGTAAAAGAGGGTGACCTCTTGCTGAGGCTGAAGGAAAGTGGTCATTCGGGATCAACAGAGAATGACGACACTGAAGAGGCTGAAGAGACAGCTGATTCGACGACCGATACCGATGCCGAAGAAGATGTAGAGAACGAATCTGATGCGAAGCAGCAAGACACGGAAGACGGCGATGCAGAGCAGTCACTGCGCAGTATCGAAGTGCCGGATCTGGGCGGCAGCGAAGCGGTTGAGGTAATCGAAGTGCTGGTTGCCGAAGGTGACGAGATAGAGGAAGAGCAAGCACTGATTGTGCTGGAGTCCGATAAGGCGACGATGGAAATTCCTTCGCCCGCAGCTGGCATCTTGCAATCGCTATCGGTGAAGATGGGCGATAAGCTCTCCGAAGGCGATACCATTGGCGAGCTGCTCACCTCCAGTGGGCAGGGCCAGGCCCCAAATCCGGAAAAGACCTCAACTAAAACGGAGTCGCAATCTTCCAAATCTACCGAGCCGCCAGCCGATAATAAAAAGCAGCCCGCTAAAGCGGCAGGCGGCTTGTCCGAGAAGCAGGTGAATGCCGCCGCTTCTAAAGTTCATGCAGGGCCGGCTGTGCGAAAGTTGGCGCGCGAACTGGGTGCCGATCTGGCACAGATAGAAGGTAGTGGCCCTAAAGGACGTGTGCTCAAAGATGATCTTAAGGCCTATGTCAAAACTCAGGTGACACGCGCGCAGGATGGCGGTGGCTCGGCTGCGGGCGTACCGGGTTACAAGTTGCCTGACTTTTCCAGTTTTGGCGAAATCGAAGTGGAGGCCATGGATAAAATTCAGCGCATCACTGCGGTGAATATGGCCACCAGTTGGCTTAATGTGCCCCACGTGACGCAATTTGACGAGGCGGATATTACCGAGCTGGAGGCATTTCGAAAAGCGCAAAAGCCAGTGGCCGAGCAACGTGGTCTCAAGCTGACCCCAATGCCCTTTCTGTTAAAAGCCTGTGCTTATGCCTTGAGGGAACTGCCGCAGTTCAATGTGTCGTTGGATATGGAGCAGCAGCGAGTCATCCGTAAGAAGTACATTCATATTGGTATGGCGGTGGATACACCGGGAGGCTTAGTTGTACCGGTGATTCGCGATGTGGATAAAAAGTCGATCTGGGACTTGGCGCGAGACTGTATTGATATGGCCGCGCGCGCTAAAGAACGTAAACTTTCGCCGGCGGACATGCAGGGCGGCTGTTTTACCATTTCGAGTCTCGGCAGTATTGGCGGAACGGCATTTACACCGATCGTCAATTTACCCGAAGTCGCCATACTGGGGGTTTCTAAAGCGGATACCAAACCCCGCTTCGAGGAGGGGGGATTTGTGCCCCGGCTTATGTTGCCCTTGTCGCTGTCGTATGACCATCGCGCCATTAATGGTGCCGATGCCGCGCGTTTTACGTCGCTGCTGGCACGAGTGCTGGGTGATATTCGACAACTCTTGCTTTAGTTGTTAGCTGAAAGACCATAAAAATTGAGGGTTGC
>JBFHVM010000010.1:0-23578 GCA_041589495.1 Oleiphilaceae bacterium
ATGCCCCTCGGTTGACACTGTAAGGTGTCGCTGAACTGTGTCGTGCAATAATTCATGGATCTGCGACAAGCGCTGTACGATCAACAGATCATTACCCTGCAACTCCACCACTGGCGCCAAGGGAGGAGGCAATTGCACGATTCCCTGATCGTGTGACCAGTTTTGCAGTTCGCCAAAGACCTGAGCCAGTAAAAAAGTCAACGCTTGACTGCGCGCCTGTTCATCATGGCCTAATCGCTGGTCATCCACGATCACCACCTGACGTCCATTGAGCTTGTCCAGTTCAGAAAGTATTTGCGCAGCAATTTGTGGCGAGTTGGCATCGCCCAGACCATGAGAGTCCAGTGCAGCCTGATCGATGTCCCACACCACCAGATTTTCATTGTCTTTGCTCAGTAGCACATCCTGCAAAAAATAGAGAATCTGATTAAGACGCTGGGTTTGCATAGCGAGACGCATATGACTGGATACTTCGCGTGAGATGGCGCGCAGCAGCCGATCAAGGTCAAAGTAAACATCACGTGGAGTAATATTGATATCAATGTTTGTCTCATCGAAGTCTAAATCCAGATCTTCATCCACCAGACAAATAACCAATCCCAGCACAGCATCAACCCAGGCAAACACATCTTTGGGCTGAATACTGCGAGGATAATTCATGGTGGGAGGAATGTGCGCAATCTGCTGACGCTCCTGATGCCATAACTGAAGTAAGACCAAGAGGTCATAAGCGAGTACGTAGTTGTGGCGTGGCAACACGTCTTTAAGTGGCACGGTAACGCGTGACTCGGTCTCAAGAGAGATATCCAGGGCTGCCACAGCCTTTTTGAGACGCTGCACATGTACAAACACATCACCAGGGATAATGGCCGTTGAATCATGCAGTCGAGCCTTCCCAAACGTTGTTGCGAAGGGTTGATCGGCGCGAATATCCGGCAAACACAATTGCGCGGCCACAGTTTGAGTGCTGCCCGCCGCCAGCAACACTCCTACCAATAAAACTAAACTGCCCAAGTGCCGCATTATGCCGCTCCTGTTGCTGCTAGGCTTGGTATTTACGTTGAACAAATTCCCTTTGCCGGCATCTTGTATTTGAGCCAAACCACGGGGCTGCTAAACTGTTTTCACCGGCATAGACATGTTAGACCGGTGTCTTTTTCATTCTTTCCTTGCTGTTCTATTAATATCAGAATAGCCCAATTTGGCACAAGAGGTTAGCAATGAGCCCAATTCTCAAACAACTGGCATATGTCAGCCAGGCTACTGCACCGCTGGACGATGTACAACTGCTCGAAATCCTCAACATTAGCCGCAAAAACAATTCCAATGACGATATAACCGGCTTTCTCATGCATTGCGATGGCAATTTTTTTCAGATAATCGAAGGACCTGAAGAACATATCGACGAACTGTTTCAACGACTGATGCGAGACACTCGGCACCATCATCTCACACTGGTACTTCATCGGGACATCCACGAGCGCATGTTTGCCCAGTGGAGCATGGCATTTCGCTCAGTGGCAATCAGGGAAAGTGAGGCTATTCCTGGTTACAGCGGTTTTATGAACCACTACCTGGCGATGCAGGAAGACGTTCCCGGCGCCCGACAAGAGTTTATCGAGGCAGATGTGCTCGGGATGATTACTACACTTAGAGAGAAGTTTTTGGGCTAGGCGTTTTGCCTGGCCTCCCATGTCGACTTAAAAGTCGACCTACCTTTTTTGTTGGTGGGCCTTTAGGTCAACCGGTCGCATTCCGCTTTTTGAATCACTGACGCCAGGCCGCCTGGTCGACTTCTTTGCCTGGCGCACCTGCCAGTATTTGAGCCCGCAAATCATCCGGCACCGATATCTTCTTGTAATGCTGCGTATCCACCAGCACATAACTGATTTCGGTACTGGCAAGAGGCTGCATATCCGCTGCACGCAACATTCGAACACCAATTTTGAACGAGGTATTACCCACGGCCAGCGCCTCAACCTGTAAAGCCAACACCTCATCAAAGTGTGCCGGATGCTGCCATTGCGTGAGAATACTCACCACCTGACAATCCAACCCCCGGTCTAGCATCACCTGCCAGGGACCCACGATGGCCCTGAAAAACTCCGACATGGCGAGATCGGCATAGTCACCATAACGCGCATTAAACACGACCCCCTGCGGATCGCATTCGCTGTATCGTACGCGGATGTAAAGGGTGAAAGGATCTGCTGGGATGTTCACAGTAGTAATGTCTCCATCGTCGGCTTTAAGTCTGACGTCTGAAGCCGGACGTCTGACGCTATAAAAACTTAACATCGGATGTTGCTAGCATCGACATTCTCGCCGGTCTTTGGAACACTGTACAGCTCACATGAGATAATCAGTCGGCGACGTTTCGTCTAGCGTCCGACTTCAGACTTCCGACAAGAATAAAAGGACTCCCCATGCCCCACACTCCGCTGCACACTTTTCAAGACGATGCTCTCGGCTATGACGATGCCATGGGCTTGCGGGCGCGATTGGAGCGCGGCGAAATCGCGCAACGAGACGTGCTGGAAGCGGCGATTTCACGTTGTGAACAGGTAAATCCCGTCTTGCATGCGCTGGTAAGTGAGCGTTTTGAGGCGGCCCGCAACGAAGAGGTACCTCGCAACCGCGCGTTTGCAGGTATCCCTACAGTCATCAAAGACAACATTCCTTTTGCCGGCTTGCCGACCGGTTTTGGGAGTGCAGCATTACGCGCACACATTGCCAATCGGCATGGCAACTACACGCGCCAATTTTTAAACCTGGGCATGAGTGTGCTGGGCAAAAGCAGCCTCCCGGAATTTGGCTTTAATGCCACCACCGAACCGGCGCTAGGTGAAGCTACTCCCAACCCCTGGCACACAGCATACTCGGCGGGCGCTTCGTCGGGGGGCTCTGCGGCACTGGTGGCGGCTGGCGTGGTACCCATTGCCCATGGCAATGATGGCGGCGGCAGCATCCGTATTCCAGCGGCCTGTTGCGGCCTGGTCGGTCTCAAGCCCAGCCGGGGCCGACATGTGAATACCCCTGCGGCACGCAGCTTACCGATTAACATTGTCAGTGAAGGCGTACTTACACGGTCGGTGCGTGATACCGCGGCCTTCCATTTCGAAATGCAAAAATATAATCGGCCGTCCAGGCTGGCCGCCCTACCCCATATCCGCGAGCCAGGCAAGACGCGCTTGCGCATTGGATTGCTACTGGATTCCGCCACCGGGCATGCAACGGATCTGGCTACTCGAAACGTGGTAGAGTCGGTGGCAACACAATTGCTTGAACTGGGTCACGAAATCGTCCCCATTGGTTTTCCCGTCGATGCGGCGTTTGCCGAGGACTTCTCGCGCTATTGGGGCATGATGGCGTTTATGGTCAAACATACAGGGCGGGCAAGCTTGCCAGGTAAGTTTACGCCCAGACACCTCGATCCTTTATCGCAGGGTCTGGCGCGCTACTATGCCCGGCAAGCGCATCGCACGCCATTTTTTCTTCGACGCTTACGTCGACACGGTCAGCAATATCGTTCCGCATTTAATCAGGTAGACGCCATATTAAGCCCGGTACTGGCGCAGCAACCCGCGCCGCTCGGCCATTTGCATCCAGCACAGAACTTTGATGCGTTGTTTGACCGCCTTATGCGCTATGTCGGATTTACGCCCATGGCCAATGTTGCAGGTACTCCCGCGCTGTCGCTACCCGGAGGCTTGAGCAAAGAAGGTTTACCCATAGGCATACAGCTCAGCGCCGACTGGGGCGATGAAAAACTCTTGCTCGAACTGGGCTATGAGCTAGAGGCGGCGCGTCCCTTCCCTAAAATATGGCAAAGTGGCCAGCCGCAGTCTGCCACGAAGAAAAATAGCCGCCAACGCAGTGCAGCAAATCAGGAAGCCTAAATACAAACTGACATGAAGATCCTCTTGCTCTCGGCCTACGATGCCGACAGTCATCGTTATTGGCGAGAAGGGCTGGCGGCACATTTTACGCAACACGACTGGACAGTGCTCAGCCTGCCTGCACGCCATTTTGCCTGGCGCGTACGTGGTAACTCCCTCACCTGGGCGTTCAGCGAGCGGGAAGTCCTGGAAGGCCATTACGACTTACTGATTGCTACGTCGATGTGTGACCTGAGTGCACTGCGAGGCATGGCGCCCAAACTGGCAGGCATACCTAGTCTGTTGTATTTTCATGAGAATCAATTTGCTTATCCGACCAACGCAGGCAGGCACGGCAATGTTGAACCTCAGCTTTTGAGTATTTACAGTGCCGCCTGTGCCAATGCTCTGGTATTCAACAGCGAATACAATCGACGCAGTTTTTTCTCCGGCGCAAAGGCGCTGCTGACTAAATTACCCGATGGCATTCCCAAGCAATTGCTTGCACAGCTCGAAGCTCAATCACGGGTGCTGCCCGTTCCATTGTGCACACCTGAAAACATTCCGGCGCGCCAGGAAAGCGGCCCACTCAGCATTGTGTGGAATCACCGCTGGGAATACGATAAAGGGCCGCAATTACTACTCGCCATCGCCAAGCGACTGATCCAAGACGGTATGGATTTTCGGCTGCATGTGGTTGGCCAACAGTTTCGCAAACAGCCCGAAAGTTTTGCCAAACTGCGCAAATGTTTGGGCGACAGCATCGGCCAATGGGGTTACCTCGCCTCCCGGAGTGACTATCGAGCATTGCTGCAATCCAGCGATGTGGTGCTCTCTACCGCCCTGCATGACTTTCAGGGGCTGAGCGTACTCGAAGCGACGCAAGCCGGTTGTGTGCCCGTGGTGCCAAATCGCCTGGCCTATCCAGAGTGGTTTGGCCCTGATTACTGTTATGCCGCGGGAAGCATTGACGAAGAAAGCGAAGCCGCCGCGCAACTTCTGCTCAAGCTGGCTGGCAAAAAAGCCCGCGGCCAGATGCCTGCGGCTCCGGATTTATCGCATTTGGAGTGGGCGGCCTTGGGTGAACACTATGGGGCATTGATGGCACAGCTTGCCGGGGCGTAGATTTGTGCCCTCGCTAAAAACCGAGTTGGCATAAATGTTAACCTACACTATAGGTCGACAATTAGAGCGCGCCGAATCGCGCATTAATGGCCCGCAGGCGTTGTTAAAATTGCTCTAAAAATGCTTATGTATTGCATGACAACCTACAGTGTAGGTCGACATTCATGTCGACAAGATAACAAAGCACAGCCACTAAGCCGCGGCATCCACATCCTTATCGGCCTCGACACGTGAGAGCACAAAATCGCCCCACTGGGGTTCTGCCATTTCGTTTACCCATTGCTTCCAGGTGTAGGGCCACATGGCCGGATCGCCGTCTTTATCGAGATACCAGCTGTTGCAACCTCCCACCCAAACAGTTTTGGACATGCCTCGCTTGAGATAGGTGTTGAACTCTTTCATGGCCACCGCTTTGACGTTCATTTCGTCAAAACCCTCGTCGCACCAGCGCGCCACGCACTGCAGCACGTAATTGCATTGCACCTCGCTCATGGCAATGACCGAAAAATTACCAATGGGCGTATTGGGCCCCAGCATAAGAAAGAAGTTGGGAAAGTCCGGAATAAACAGTGAACGATACGCCTGTACTTTGCTGGCCCAGGCATCATTAATGTGCAGGCCGCCTTTGCCACGCATTTCCATCGGGCGCATAAAGTTAAAAGGGTGGAATCCGGTAGAGTACACCAGCACATCCAGTTCATGTAGCTTGCCATCGGCCGTGCGCACGCCGCTGGCTTCGATGTGCTGAATGCCCTCGGTCACCAGGTCGGCATTAGGCTTTTGAATGGCCTCGTAAAAGGTACCATTGGCAATCAGGCGCTTACATCCCACCTTGTAGTCTGGTGTAAGTTTGGCGCGCAGCTCGGGGTCTTTGATACTCCGCCGCAGGTTCAGTTTGCACATAAGCGACACAAAGGCATGTTGCACCTTGTGGCCAGTAACGGCTTTGGAAAAAATCTGTTCAACGCTCATCGTGTAGAGCTGGCGCAGGCGGTGCAACAAGCCCGGATCTTTGCGGCAGCGTGCTTTGTGTTGTTCGGTGTAATCACGGTCGGGCACATTTACAATCCATTGCGGCGTGCGCTGAAACACCGACACCTTGCCGCCTACTTTGACCAACTCGGGAATTGCCTGACAGGCTGTAGAACCGGTACCAATTACCCCGATACGCTTACCTTTAAGATCGACCGAATGGTCCCACTCTGCGGTGTGAAAACTGGCCCCCGCAAAAGCATCCCGTCCTTTTATCTCGGGCAAGGCGGGATGATGCAGAATACCTGTGGCCGAGATTAAAAAGTCAGCCTCAAAGTGTTCCCCCGAATCCGTCTCTACCAGCCATTTCCCGCTTTGGTAACGTGAAGAGGTCACCAGAGTATTAAAGCGAATCGCCGAATACAGCCCGTATTTGTCGGCCACACGTTCAAAGTATTGTTGTATCTCGTCACCGCGGGCAAAGCGGTGACTCCATTCGGGGTTGGGCTCAAAAGAATAAGTGTACATGTGTGCAGGGATGTCGCAGGCGACGCCAGGATATGTATTTTCGCGCCAGGTGCCGCCCACCTTATCTTTCTTTTCGATGACGACAATGTCCTCAACGCCCAACTCGCGCAGCTTGATCAACATGAGCATGCCGGTCATACCGGCACCGATAATCACGACGGTAGGTTTACGCTTTTTATTTTTAATGCTGATCACCCTGTGTTCTCCCCGCCTCGTTGCATTGAAAGAAGAGTCAGTCTACTCAGTCACTACAGAATAAGGAATGTGTAGCTTGGTCTTTTGCATGTGAATTGTGGCCAGACATGCTAAGCTTGATGGCATGAAGCACAACACGCCTATGACCCCGCAGCCCCGCGTAGATCATCACATAAAAGCCCTAAAGCCAGCCATCAATGTAATGACTACCCTGGGTTTTACGCCAGAACAGTGCCTGCAGGGCTCTGGACTCAAACCGGAAGATATGGAACGCCCCGAAACGGAGCTGTCTCTTGAGCAGGAGTGGCACATCTACCGCCGTTTGCTCAAGTTGAGTGGCGACCCTCTGCTCGGACTCAAGTTAGGACAGGCTTACCGCATGGAATCCTACGGTGTGCTGGGCTACGCCATGTTGAGCGCATCCACTCTGGGTGAAGCAGTAAGACTGGCCAGCGAATTTGACCTGCTCACCTATACCCACTTTAACGTGGCCCTGCAGTTGGACCAGGACCATGCCAGCCTACAGCTGCATCGCCCTACCTATTTACCCGAAGATTTATTGCCGTTTTACGAAGATCGGGAACTGGCGGCGGTACTCACCGGTGGAGGGCAAGCATTGGGCTACCCATTGCAGCCAGCAGCCGTCGCAATTATGCATGGAGCCTGCGGCGCGGAACAACGCTACGCCGAGTATTTTGCTTGCCCGGTGAGCTTTAATCAGCCCCATGGTGAATTTCGCTTTGCGGCGCATCTGCTGACTACGCCCATGCCCATGTACGATGCCGAAACCTCGCGCTTTTGCCGACAGCAATGCGAGCAGCTGCTGGCACGACTCAGTCAATCAAGTAGCTTTGTCGATGAAGTGCGCAGCTTACTGATTGCCCAGCCACGAGAGTTTACCAGTGTAGAAGCCCTCGCCGAAAAGTTACACATGTCGCCGCGCAGCCTGCGGCGCAAGCTTCAGGCTGAGGGAGCCAGCTATCAGCAACTATTAAACGAAATTCGCTACCAGTTGGCCCTGGAATACCTGTGCAGTACCTTGCCCCTGGAACAGATAGCCGACCTGTTGGGATACAGCGAAGCCAGTAACTTTTCCCATGCCTTCAAGCGCTGGCACGGTGCCTCACCGCAGGATTATCGTCAGAATTTAACCGGAAATGGCTCAGGCTGATCCAGCTGATGTATCGCTTGAGCAATTGCATCAGGAATCGGATGTTTGCGCTGTTTGGCATAATCGAAGTATACGATCAGTCCCTCGCCTTCGGCAGCCACCCGACCACTGGCATGGCTGAGCACGTAATACTTCATCAGAAAACGATCGTCGCCCAACTGCTCCACGCGCGTTCCTACGGTGACGGTGTCGGGGTAGGTTAAAGGAGCCTTAAAACGACATTGGGTTGATGCGAGGATAGGTCCAATTTGATACTGCTTTTTAAATTCATTCACCCCGACCTTTTCGAAATACGCAATACGCGCACTCTCAAAATATCGAAAGTAGACGGCATTGTTCACATGCTCAAAAGCATCCATTTCGCCCCAGGCGATGGGGAGTTCGATATGGACCGGGCAGTTCTCGATGTTTGTGGACATTTTGTAGTTCCTTATTAATTCTAGTCGGACGTCAGACGCTGGACTTCATTTTTTCGAAATCATACCCGGATTAAAGCAATAATTGCGTCCGACGTCAGACCCCAGACGTCCGGCTGACAAATCACACCACCTCATCCAACACCTTCGCCAGCTCATCAATCACAATCGGCTTGGAAACAAAGCCGTTCATGCCTGCCGCGTGGCATTGTTCTCGGTCTTCTTCGAAGGCATTGGCAGTGACTGCGATGATAGGGGCTTCGAAGCCCGATGCACGAATACGGCGGCTCGCTTCAAGACCGTCCAGAACGGGCATACGTACGTCCATAAAAATCAGATCAAAACGGGGATCGAAGGCAATGCGCTCTACAGCCTCTTTACCATCTTGAGCAAAACGTACATCGTCGGCTCCCAATTCCGATAACAAGGCTTTTAGTACCAAACAGTTCATGGGCACGTCATCGACCACCAATATGCGTCGTCCGGCGAGAACACCTTTGTCTTTAACGCTACGCGTGGCCTGATACTCCTCGCCTTGCTGATTGAGCGCTATGAATTCAACCGGCAGGGTAATGCGCACAGCAGTGCCTTCTTTTAACTCACTGCGCAGTGAAATAGTGCCATGCATAGCATTCACGATGCGCTGACAGATCGCCAGTCCAAGCCCTGTCCCTTCCCGTCGCTGATGTTGGGCCTGTTCCAGCTGCACATAATCCTGAAACAAGCGCTCCTGTTCTTGCTGAGACATGCCCGGCCCGGTATCAGACACTTCAATACACAAGTGGCCTTGACTGGTACGTGACAGACGCAGCTCGATCTCGCCAAACTCAGTAAATTTCACCGCATTGGACAAAAGATTGAGCACGACCTGGGCAATACGCTCTTCATCCGCTTCAATGCCCATGGCCTCATCAGCACCCACCAGATTAAAGCGCACTCCTTCATTGACCCGAGAGGCCATCAGTCGGTGAAAATAGCGAAATTGTTCGGCTACATCGTAGGCTTTGGGATGCAACTCGAGCTTTCCAGAGTCGAGTTTACTGATGTCGAGTACGTCATTAATGATCGCCAGCAAGAGCTTACCGGCCTTATTAATATCATTGGCACGCTCTCGCGCAGAACCGGGCAAGTGTTCTTTTTGCAGAAGTTCGGCATTGCCGATGACGCCATTAAGGGGCGTGCGCAGTTCATGACTCATGGTAGCCAAAAACATGGCTTTGCTTTTGGCAGAGGCTTCGGCGCGGTCCCTTTCGGCACGCAAAGCCTCAAGCGTTTGTTTGTGCTCTGTGATTTCGAGGTTGAGTGCTTTACTGCGTTGTTGCGACAACAAAGCCAGACCTGCTACCAACAAGCCAACGATGGCGACCACCACAACCATTACCACCAGACGTAAAAGGTCCCAGTTCTTTTCTAGAGATATAGGTTCCGGCAACAAACCCATGCGCAGCAAAACATAATTACCCGACATGAGACCAATAATGAGGATCGCTATGAGGATTGCAGAACGGTTGCCTAGCATTACGATGGCAAACACAAGAGGGATCAACCAACTGGCGGTATAGCTGCCATGAACCGCCTGATTATTGAAATTGATAAAAAATATCAGCAACACAACCAGTGCAACGCTGAGTTTGGCGGGTACGTCGACACTGCGGGTGATCTGCATGAAGGCCAGCGGCAACAACTGAGCAAGCATTAATCCAAACGTAATACTACGGCGCCAGGGCCATACGGCATCGACAGCAAACACTAAAACCATGCCGGTCACCGAGAGAACAGTCATTACCAGCACGAAAAACGTTAGAGTGCGCGCCCTGAACTGCTCGTTGGGGTCGACCAAAAGATTAACAGGAATAAGACGGTCAATAGACCGCCAATAAGGTGCTTTGGCACGCTCGTCCGTGTTCATAAGGCAGGTTTACATCACTATTTGTATTTGTAAGTTACTCGCCTGATTAAGCATAGCGCAATCCGGACATTACGCCGGACAAAGCATTCTGCAATCTCGCTGTCATATCTCTATACTCAAATAAGGCAGCTGGAGAATTAAGATGGGCGATGTTATCGATTTACCCAGCCGGGCAGAACAGGGTCTGGCCTTTCTCGAAACCGAAATTCGCAAACTCATGACCGAGCAGGGCGAGAGTGAAGCGGCAATTAAAATCGCGCTACAAACGCTGAAAGACGTTTATCAGCGTTATGGCGAGTTGGGCAAGCAGAGCTTTACGCTCAGTTTGCCCACCAGTATGAACGATACCGACAAAGAGCACATTCGCGAGCAAATCAACCAGGGCCTGCAAATGATCATCGAACATCATAGCCACATGCTGAATCGCCTCGCTGCGGAACTGGTGATTACTAAAGTAAAGCTCTTTGAACTACAGCAGTCACAACATGACGACGAACAACCATAACTAAACAGGAATACAGCATGCCGGAGATTCTTACCGAGCTGAATGAACATATTTATACGCTCACACTTAACCGCCCCGACATTCACAATGCCATGTCGCACGATGCGATGATTGATGCGCTCGTTGCAGCCTGTGAAGAGGCCAATGCCAACAAGGAAGTTCGCGTCGTCGTGCTCACCGGAGCCGGAGACAGTTTCTGTGCCGGTGGCAATATAAAAGACATGGTGAATAAAAGCGGCATGTTTGCAGGGTCCGCAAGTGAGGTGGAACAGGGCTATCGCAAGGGGATTCAACGCATTCCGCTGGCACTTTGGAACGTAGAGGTGCCGGTCATTGCGGCCGTGAATGGTGCCGCCGTTGGTGCTGGTTGCGATATGGCCATGATGTGCGACATTCGGCTGGCGTCGTCTACGGCACGCTTTGCAGAAAGTTTTGTAAAGCTGGGGATAATTCCCGGTGATGGTGGCGCATGGTTTCTACCCCGCGTCATAGGCCTTGCACGCGCCGCACAAATGTCATTGACCGGCGAAATGATTGACGCACACACGGCGCTGGAATGGGGAATGGTCTCTGAACTCTGCAGCCCCGAAGATCTGCTCCCCCGGACTCAAGAACTCGCCGCCCGCATTGCCGCCAATCCACCGCTGGCAGTCCGCGAAACCAAACGCCTGTTGCGTGCCAGCAGCTCTATGGAACTAGAAGAAATGCTCATTCGCTGCGCCAATGTACAAAGCCAGTTGCATCAGACTGAAGATCATCTTGAGGCCTTGAATGCTTTTCTGGAGAAACGGGCTGGGGAGTTTAAGGGAAGTTAAGACATGGTCTGACGCTCGACGTCGGACGTCCTGCTCCCGCAAGAGGATTAGCGTCCGACTTCAGACGTCCGACTAAGAATACCCAGGCACATCCACCAAACGATTCTTACTCCGCACAAAAATCCCGTTACCTCGAGCGATTTCGCGATTTTCGCGGTTATAGAGTACCGCTTCTGCAATCAGTTGTGAGCGATTCTGGTTGAGTAAGCGGCCTTCGGCCCGCATGATGCCTTGCGAGACCGGCCTTGTAATATACGTGGTGAAGGAAGTTGTGAGCACGAAGACCTCGGACTCTACCGAATTGGCAGCAAAGAAGGCTGCGTCGTCGAGCAATTTGAAATACACCGAGCCGTGCACCGCCCCGGCGGCATGGCAGTAGCGCGGCTGAATATCAATTTCGATGGTACATTGCCCTTCGCTGATAGTCAGGCGCGGCGGATATATTTCGTTAATGGGGGCCGATTGGTACATGGCGGCCAGCGCCTGAAAGTGCTGTTCGGGAGTCATACCGTGGTTTCTCCACTGTTTTGGAATCTTTTGTCTCATTTCAGCGGACTAGAGTATTTGCTCTAAGCCCGTATACTCAATGCTGCGGGTTCAGGCCGCCAAAGGCAATGTGCATGCTGAGATACAGTGTTGCAGGGCCTACACGTTCACCACTTGAATTCGTATTACTGAGGAAATGGAATTGACGCTAAAAGCCGCACTCACCCCCACGATTGCAGCCCTATTGTCAAGCGACACGCGAAAACATGCACGCCGCTGGTGGTTCGCCTCGCACAGAAAACTATTGGGCAGGCCGGCTTGTGTTGAGGTATTTCTTAAACTTGATGATCCCTATTCGGCTCTGCTGGCTCAGGTACTGCCTATGCTGGCCGAGCGCTTTACCGTTAGTTGGCGCATTTATCTGGTGGATGCGCTGCCTGAAGACATGTTTCCGGAGCCAGACATGTGGCATGACTGGTCGCTGCAGGACGCAAACTGGCTCGCCGAACTCTACGCCCTTCCGCGACTACAGCAGCCACCTGAAGCACAATGCAAGGCATGGCGAGCCTACTTACTGTCGCTCAACGAGGGTGCATTGGATGATTGGGCTTCAGCCTTTTCTGCCGCATGGCAAGGACAAACAGCCCCCAATCTAAAGGTAGCGGCACAAGAAAACGACGCACAAATACTGCGGCAAAATGAAGCGTTTCTCGCAAGTCAAGGCCACTATCTGGCGGCAACACTGCATTTTGAAGGCGAATGGTACTGGGGGCTGGACAGACTGGATCATCTTGAGGAGCGACTGAATGAATTGGGTCGTAACACGCAATCTCCCAAGGTTTATTTTAACCGCACCTGGAGCTCTTTGTGCAGTGAAGCGCCCTCTACGAAACCGGAATATCCTCTGGTCATGTATTTTTCGGCCCGTAGCCCCTATTCCTATCTGGGACTGGAGCGGGCAATGAAGCTGGCAGAGCACTATGCGATGCCTCTTGAAGTAAAACCGGTACTGCCCATGGTAATGCGCGGCATGGCGGTGCCTCCCTCTAAAAAGATGTATATCTTTCTGGATACCAAGCGTGAGGCGAACAAGCTTGGCCTTCGCTATGGTCGAGTAGCCGACCCGCTGGGTGCAGGCGTTGAGCGCTGCTACGCACTGTTTAACTTTGCCAGAGGGGAAGGCAAAGCCAATGCCTATTTACAGAGCTTTGCCCGCCGCGTGAACGCTGAGGGCGTTCGAGCCGATACCGACAAAGGTCTGCAGCAAATTGTGGAACAGGCGGGCCTTGACTGGCATGCCGCCAAGTCACACCTGTCTGATAGCAGCTGGCGCGAATGGGCCCAGTCTAATCTTGATGAAATGTATGCGCTGGGTATTTGGGGCGTGCCGGGCTTTCGTTATGGTGATATCAGTGTGTGGGGCCAGGATCGCTTGTGGATCATGGAGCAAGCCATTCATGGCAGAAGCAAACCTTCCTATGCTTAAATAGCCACTTTTTTGCAGGAGAGTGCAGCGTGACAACGGCATTGGAGCAGGCCATTCAAGCCAAAATAGACCAACTGACCAAGCCGCTTGGCGCACTTGGCCAACTCGAAACTCTGGCTGCGCAGATATGCCGTGTTCAACAAAGTCTCCGACCTCAACTAAACAACCCCTCACTGCTGGTTTTTGCGGCAGATCATGGCTTGAGCAGCGAGGGCGTGAGTGCTTATCCTACCGCAGTAACAGCGCAGATGGTGCTTAACTTTGTAGCAGGTGGAGCGGCTATTAATGCCTTTTGTCGGCAACATGATATTGCTCTGCAAGTCGTCGACGCGGGTGTCGCCTTTGATTTTTCTCCCGACCTACCCATCGCTCACTGTAAAGTCGCCAAGGGCACGGTTTCAGCTCTGCAGGACTCGGCCATGAGTGCGGCACAACGCGCACAATGTAAAGCGCACGCAACGCGGTTAGTAAGCGAGCAAATTGAACGGGGCTGCAATGTGATGGGCTTTGGTGAAATGGGCATCGGTAACACCAGCAGCGCCGCCTTAATAATGCACTACGTGACCGGTCAGCCTCTCGAAGCCTGCGTCGGCCGGGGGACAGGACTTGACGATGCCGGCTGGCAACATAAACTGGCCGTGCTGGAACAGGCCGTACAACACCATGGTGCATTGCACGATACCGAAGCGATTCTCTGTGCCGTGGGTGGCTTTGAAATCGCCATGATCACTGACGCCATGGAAGCCGCGGCCAAGGCCGGCATTCTGGTACTTGTCGATGGGTTTATTGCCACTGCCGCTGCCTTACTGAGCGTAATGCGTAGCCCCGCCAGTCGCAACAACATGGTATTTTGTCACCAGTCCGATGAGGCAGGACATGCCTTGATGCTGGCACATCTCGGGGCCGACCCCTTACTCAAGTTGAACCTGCGACTGGGTGAAGGCAGCGGTTGTGCATTGGCCTATCCGCTGCTGCAATCAGCCGTGGCGTTTATCAATGAAATGGCCAGTTTTGAGTCAGCCGGCGTCTCCAACAAGGAAGAGTAAAGCTAACCATGAAAGACCTGTTCTGGGCAGCGTTAATGTTTTATACCCGTATTCCCTGCCCTCCTGACACGCCGCACGATGCTCAAACCCTACAAAGGGCAACCCTGTTTTTCCCATTAGTTGGCTGGATAGTCGGCTTGAGCGCAGCGTTTGTATGCTGGCTTTGCCTGCAGGTAATGGGGCTCGTTCCGGCCCTGGTGCTGTCGACCGTTGCCACAGTTTTGCTCACTGGGGCGTTTCACGAAGACGGTTTTGCCGATGCCTGTGACGGCTTTGGCGGGGGCTGGAAGCGCGATGATATTCTGCGCATCATGAAAGACAGCCGCATTGGTGTGTATGGTGCGCTAGGTTTGATGCTCATGCTATGTGCCAAGTTGAGCCTGCTGTATGAGCTATTCGCCACACCCGCACAACACAGCCTGCTGGCTATCGTGCCTGTGTTTGTACTGGCACACACCCTCAGCCGCTATACCGCGGTATGTTGCATTCGTTTTGGCCGTTACGCTCAAGCCGACGGGATGGCGAAGGGCAAGGCCAAACCCATGGCCACACAAATCTCGGGTGAGGACTTTTATCATGCCTCGGCCCTGGCGGCAGTTCCCTTTGTACTGTATCTGCTCTTGGATTTTTCATGGTCTCTTTTATTGCTACCTGCGTTAGTTACGGGCATTGCCCATGCCGCGCTGCACTATTTCGAACGCTGGATTGAAGGCTATACCGGCGATTGTCTTGGCGCAGTGCAGCAAGTCAGCGAAGTGAGTATTTACCTGCTGCTGGTTATTTTCTGGTAGGCCTGCGATTGGCGCGCCTCTGACTTTGCATCGTCATACGAATTACACTACTCCACCGTCGTTAAGGAGAGGGATGCCGAATAGCATAATTTTGGTTTATGCTGTACACCAACAATCACAATAATGCGGGTAGAAGGAGCGTCGCATGGCCGCACCCGAATCATCCGGCTGGCAGGAGCTGTTCAGCCTCACCTATCAACAAACCTTGCAACAGCTCACCGAGTTCTTACCCAAGCTGCTGGGAGCCCTGCTGATACTGCTCTTGGGCTGGGTGGTCGCCTCGCTGTTATCACGTGCCGCCAGAGCCGGCATTCGTCTGCTGGAGCGAAGCCTTTCCCGGCTCTCGCCAAAATTACTACCTAAAAGGGTCCCCAGTGCCCGTGAACGGCATATTAATGTGTTGGGCAAGGTGGTGTTCTGGCTCATCATGCTATTCTTTATCGCCTTGTGTGCCAATAACCTGGGGCTCGATTTGGTATCCCGCTGGATGACCGAACTGATTGCCTTCTTGCCGGCACTGGTTGCAGGCTTACTTATCATCGTAGGCGGCTACCTGATCAGTAATGTGGTGTACATGATGACAGTATCGGCGGCGGAGTCGGCCGCGCTGACACAGGCACACCTTATTGGCCGTGGCGTACAGCTGACCGTATTCGTGACGGCAGTGGTGATTGGTGTTGAACAGTTTGGCATTAATCTGCACTTTTTAACGCAGTTTTTTATCGTAATCTCTGCTGTGCTGGTGGCCGGTTTTTCATTGGCTTTTGCGCTGGGTGCGCGTGCTCTGATCGCTAATATTATCGGTGCCCAGCAGGCCACCCGCATGTTGCAGATTGGTGATGAAATCAGCCTGCAGGGCATCGAGGGAGTGGTGGTCGAAGTCACGGTCAGCCTGATTATTCTCGAGTCGTCCGAAGGTCGTTTTGTGGTGCCCGCCGCGCAGTTTATGCATGAGGTGTGTCATATCAAAACCGCCGCCCAGCAAACACCGGCAGGTAAACCCTCATGAGCGAGCAGCGCTTCCTGCTTGCCTTTCAGTTTCTGAAAGACGAAAGTGCCGCGGCCGCGCGACTGCTCGAACAGCAGGATACTACCGATGCGGCAGCTTTTTTGAGCAAGGCACCCGCCAATTCCGTCACCCGAGTATTGCAAAACATGGTACCGGATGTCGCAGCCCAAATACTGGCCGCAGCAGATCTCGAAAGCACGATCACTTGGATGCTGGCCCTCGACACGCCCAACCTCTGCGCCCTGCTCCGCTACTTAGAGGATGAAAATATTGAACGCTTACTGGCTCAGCTGCCCCTCAAAAAACAGGCGGCTTGCCAATTGCTGCTGAGCTATCGCGCCGATATGGTAGGTGCCTGGGCCGAAACCGATATACCGGTAGCCACCGATCAGATGCATGTGGGCGAGGTGATCAAACGCCTGCAACGTCGCCGGTATCGCGATCGCCGCCTGATTATCATTCTCGACGGTGAGCGTCACCCCATCGGCGTTGTACAACCTGCTGACCTGTTTCAGGCCAACGATGATTTGCCCATTCTGCAGCTGATGCAAGCTTCTCGCGAGCAGTTGCGAGGTCGGGTGACGTTGAGCACAGCCATACAACAGGAATGCTGGCGAAAACAGGACTATGTACTAATCGTCAATCGGCATCGCCAATGGGTTGGCCTACTCTGGCATTGCCAGTTACGCCAACAAATTGAGCAGGCGATCGCTCATCCCAGCCTTAACCTCAAACACCAATATGCGGTCAACGAAATACTGCAAGCCCATGGCGACAGTATGAAAGCCCTTCTGCTCGCATTTCGCGACGGCTTTCGCGCCTAGGTATGCCCTACAAGGAGTCTCACATGTCACCCCATGCCATCAGTGCCACCGCCGACCTGCTCAGCGATGCTTTTTTGCTGCACTACCCGGCCAAGGCGGGACGCCACTTGAGCCAAATGCCGCCGGAACAGGCCGCCGAATTGCTCGCCCAACACCAGCCTGGTGCTGCAGCGGCCATTGTATCGCAAATGCCCGCCGCAGCCGCTAGTCCCTTATTTGTGCATTGGCCCTCCGACTTTGTGACCGCGCTATGCCAGCAGATGGAACTGGCCAACCTGGTCGCCATCGTCAATCAACTCGAAGCCACCCGCAGCGAGCAACTGCTGCGCCATCTGGAAGAAGTCGACAACACGCTGTGCCGGGATCTACGTGAATTGATGAGTTACCCCATGAATACTGCGGGATTCATGATGGATACGCGGGTACAGCTGTTTGATCAACAACTTAAGGTCGAAGACGTGCTGCAGCAGTTGCGACTGCGCAAGCCCAAACGTTTTAACACCCTGTTTAGCCTTGATGAGGCGGGCCGCGTCAGTGGTCAGATCGAACTGGGCGATCTGGTACTCTCTGACCAAAAAGCACGGTTACGCAAGTTGGTGCAGCCCATCCGATTAGCCATCAATGCGCTCGATCCCAAAGAGGATGTGGTGGAATTGTTCGAGCATCAACGCCTGCAAGCTTTACCGGTAATGGACGCAAACGGCCAGGTGATTGGTGTCATTCGCAATGAGGATATTCTGCAGGACACCAAAGAAGAACTCACCTCCGATATGGCCTCCATGGTAGGTGCCAGTAAAGACGAAAAGGCCTTGTCGAGCAGCTGGTTTGCGGTACAAAAGCGCATGCCCTGGTTGCAGATTAATTTGCTCACGGCCTTTTTAGCCGCGGGTGTGGTCGGCGCCTTTGAAGACTTGATTGCCCAGTTCACCGCCCTGGCAATTCTGCTGCCAGTCGCAGCAGGCCAAAGCGGGAATGCGGGTGCACAGGCACTGGCCGTCACCATGCGCGGCTTAACCCTGCGCGAAATCACAACACGTCACTGGTGGCGGGTATTTCGCAAAGAGAGCGCCGTAGGCTTCATGAATGGCATCGCGGTCGCCATCACCTGCGCCATTGGTGTGTGGTGGTGGAGTGGTTCGGTGGGCTTAGCTCTGGTGATGATACTGGCGATGATCAGCTCTCTCACCATCGCCTGTGGTGCCGGAGCACTGGTTCCCATGGCCCTGAAAAAGGCAGGCCTCGATCCAGCACAATCGTCGTCTATTGTGCTGACCACAATCACCGACATTGCGGGGTTTATGTCGTTTTTGGGTATCGCACTATTGCTATCGGGTATGTTGCCTGGTGCTTAGGCCTTGCGGTCCAGCACCACAAAGCTGTAGGCATAGGGATTAGGTTCCGAAGCTTCGAAATCTTCCCTGACCACTTCTTGCCAGCTTTCTCGATCAAACTCAGGAAAGTACGCATCGCCATCAACCTCAGCATGCACCTCGGTGAGATATAAACGATCCACCATGGGTAACGCCGCCTGGTAGATCTGATCACCACCGATCACCATCACTTCGTGCTGACCATCGATTTGGGCGATGGAGGCGGCCAGCTCGCAGGCTTCGTCGAGGGAATGACTGACGCGCACGCCCTCGGCCTGCCATTCGCTGTTGCGCGTCACGACAATATTCACGCGACCGGGCAGCGGCTTACCGATGCTCTCAAAGGTAAGGCGGCCCATAATGATGGGTTTGCCCATAGTGACCTGCTTAAAGTACTTGAGGTCGTTGGGTAGATACCAGGGCAGCTTATTGTTGCGACCAATCACCCGGTTTTGCGCCATGGCTACAATCAGAGCAGTCTTCACATTCGCATCCTATTAAATGGCAATGGGCGCTTTAATACCCGGGTGGCTTTCGTAGCCCTGCACTTCAAAATCTTCGTACTCATAGTCGAAGATAGAAGCCGGCTTGCGCTTGATATGCAGCTTAGGCAAGGGCAATGGCGCACGTTTTAACTGCTCAAACACAATATCGTCAGTCAGGTGATTACTGTACAGGTGACAGTCACCAAAGGTATGCACAAAATCTCCCACTTCGAGATTGCACTGTTGGGCGATCATGTGGGTAAGCAAGCTGTAGCTGGCAATATTAAAAGGCACACCTAAAAACAGGTCGGCACTGCGCTGGTAAAGCTGGCACGACAGGCGCCCGTTTTCCACATAGAACTGGAACAGGCAGTGGCAAGGAGCCAGCGCCATGCGGCCCTGCTCAACGTTGTCCTGGGGTGAAATGGACTCATCGGGTAACTCACCCGGATTCCAGGCCGAGACGATCAAACGGCGGGAATCGGGACGCGTACGAATCTGGGTAATCAGCTCACTGATCTGGTCGACTACTTCGCCATTGGGCGCCTGCCAGCTGCGCCACTGCTTGCCGTAAATTGGCCCCAGGGCACCATCTTCGGTAGCCCACTCATCCCAGATACTCACACCGCGTTCGCGCAGCCAGTTGTTGTCGGTACTTCCCTTGAGGAACCACAGCAGCTCGTAAATTATGCTCTTGAGGTGCACTTTCTTGGTGGTCACCAGAGGAAAACCCTCGGCGAGATTAAATCGGATTTGACGACCAAAAACCGAGCGCGTTCCCACGCCTGTGCGGTCTCCCTTATCGACGCCGTTATCAACAACGTCTTGCATTAGATCCAGATACGCTTGCATCAATTTACCTTAACAACTTGATTGGCCGGGTGGCGGTAGCCATACACGATGGCGGCGATGCCCACTGCGATCATGGGGGTGGACAGTAGCTGCCCCATGGTTAACCAGTCCCAGGCGATAAAACCGATGTGCTCGTCGGGCTGACGGACGAACTCCACCAAAAATCGGAAAACACCATAGCAGGCAAGAAAGAGGCCCGCAACGGCATAGGCAGGTCGGGGTTTGGAAGAGAACCACCACAGGATGGTAAAAAACAGCACCCCCTCCAAAAAGAACTGATACAACTGAGAGGGGTGACGCACCAAGCCTTCGGGGTCCGTGGGAAACACCATGCCCCATGGCGCGTCGGTTGCGCGGCCCCAGAGTTCGGCGCCAATAAAATTACCTATACGACCAAGCCCCAAACCAATGGGTACCAGCGGTGCAACAAAATCCACCACGCGGATGTAGCGTACTTCTAGCTTGCGTGAGTACCAGTACATGGCAAGCAATACGCCAATCAGACCTCCATGGAAGGCCATGCCACCTTCCCATACACGAAACAGCCACAATGGATCGGACAGGAACTTGTCGAAATTGTAGAAGAAAACATAGCCGAGACGACCACCCAGAATCACACCAAGCGCACAGTAGTAAATTAAATCGCCTACCTGCGCCTCAGGCACCGGCGAGTCAGCCCGGCGGGCGCGCAAACGCCCCAACCAGTATGCGGCAATAAAACCGCCCAGGTACATCAGCCCATACCAGTGGATCTGCAGCGGCCCGAGATCGAGGGCCACCGGATCAATTTTAGGGTATTCCAAAGCCATGCCGACTCCTTGTCTTTAATTCAGTAAAAATCGGGCGCCCACCACCAAAAGGCAGAGGACAAAAATACGTTTAAGTTGTGCCGAAGGTAAACGATGCGCAAGCCTCGCGCCCAAGCGCGCAAAGATCATGGAGGCCGCAGCCACCCCAAACAAAGCTGGCAGATAAACAAAGCCCAATGACCACTCCGGCCGTTCGGCAATGTTCTGCCCCGCCAACACATTGATCGCTGCACCCACTAGAGCGATAGGCATGCCACAAGCAGCCGCACTGCCCACCACCTGTCTCATGGTGAGCTGGTAACGACTAAGAAAGGGCACTGTAAACGTGCCTCCACCAATACCAAACATGCTGGAAGCCGCTCCCACACTCATGCCTGCCAGGGTAAACGTTCCCGCAGAAGGTAAAGGACGCTGTCCCTGTGTCGAGGCCTTGAAGAGCATGCGCAATGCGACCACAATAGCAAAAATACCAATGAGTTTTTTAACCAGCTCGCCATCCAGCTGAATCACCAGCAACACGCCGGCAATGGCACCCACCACAATACCTGGCAGCATGGATTTGAGCACATCCCAGCGCACACCACCCAGACAATGATGCTGATAAATAGAGCTGGCCGAGGTAAAGACAATAGTGGCCAGTGAGGTAGCAATGGCCATGTGAGTAAGCAGCGCAGCGCTGAACCCCTGTGCCTCAAACACCAGAATAAGTACTGGTACGATAATGACGCCGCCACCCACGCCCAACAAGCCCGCCACCAGCCCGGCAAAACAGCCGGCGAGTAAGTAAATCAACAGGACCATGCGCGTATGTATGTGTTCTCGGTTATCGGGATTGGATAAGACTGTGCCGCCACGTTTGCGGCATCAGCAAAATGCTATGATAGCAGGAATGACTGAGGGTCGAGAGTAATGTGTCTGATAATTTTTGACTGGCAACCCGAACACAAACAATTACTGCTGGCAGCCAATCGCGATGAATTTCATGCCCGACCAACGCAGGCGGCACAATGGTGGAAGGACGCGCCCCATATCTATGGTGGACGGGATCTCGAGATGGGCGGCACTTGGCTGGCGGTGTCTGCCAAGGGTCGCTTCGCCGCCATCACCAATTACCGTCATCCCGATGCGACGAGTTATCCGCGATCTCGTGGTGAACTGCCACGCCGCTTTTTGGAAAGCACCCAGTCGGCCCATGTTTTTGCTCGCTCACTGCTGGCCGAGGACGAGGCGTTTGCCGGTTATAATCTCCTGTTATGTGACGGCGACGAACTGGTTTATCACAGTAACCGCGGCACCGAGGCGATGCTGATCGAGGGCGGCCGCCATGTGCTGAGTAATCATCAACTTAACACCGGATGGCCAAAAGCAAAACGCATCAACCAACACTTTGCTCAAGCGCTATCACAAAGCTCTTCACAGGAGGCACTGATTAACGATTTGCTTGACGCTCTGTGCGACGAAACCATAGCCGACGATGATCAACTACCCAGCACCGGTGTTGCTCTCGACGTGGAGCGCATGCTCTCGCCGATATTTATTCGCAGTCCAAACTATGGCACGCGCAGTAGTACTGTCTTAAATTTTATTGGAGGCGACTCGACCACCTTTATTGAACGCTCATTTAATTCAAGTGGTGGCATCATTGACACCACACTAGAGGACATTCGCTTCAGCGCTGAATAGGCCGATGGTTTTGTCAGGATGAATTATCTTCGCGATTGGCACGCTCGGTCTCTTCCCGCTGCTCTTTTAGCTGCTGACCCTGACGTTTGAGAACATGCTGCACCAGCAACTCCTGATCCGCATCGCTGATATTGGTAAAATCGGCACGAATCAAATACGGCAGGGCATCGGTCGCTTCTGGATGACTCTCACAGGAAATCACCGCCCCCAGCAGCTGCAGCTTGACGTTATTAGGAAAGAGTGTGATCTCCAGCATCACATACTGATTGAGCGGAGCAGATTCGTTGGCCGGGAAAGCGATACCACAGGCACTCAGGTTAACCTGACAGGCCATCATGGCCTGATCATAGTCTTCGGACTGCGCCGCGATACCGTGACCAAAGGCCAGATTGATCTTTTGATTAAACAGATCCAGCAGATGATGCAAATCACTACTGACGTTTTTAATAGACTGCAGACTCACCGCAATCTGCTCATCCATTTGCACCAACAGGCTCTTCAGAGACGTGGGCTGCGCACGGATAGCCAGCTCGCGCTCACCTTCGTCTAAAAAACGATAATTAAGACCAATCAAATCGGTCACTCTGAAGTAGCGTCTGCGCTCGTGCTGTGCATCTGCCATAGACCTGTTCCTTCTTGTTATGATCTAGCGGACATTACGACGCTGTCGCATCGTATTGAACTAGAATATTTCGTCCGGATCGAGTTCAAAGAAGCCTTCAATCTGGCTGGGATCTGTTTCGATCTCCCGGCTTTGTTCCCGCAATTCTTCTCGTACTTGTGAATCGGTTTTTTCTTGCAGAATAATTTCGACCCGTCTGTTTTTTGCGCGATTTTCCGGCGTATCGTTGGGCATCAGTGGTTTAGTATCGGCAAAACCAGCAATGGTAAAGCGTGACTGTTCGATTTCTCCACTATCGAAAAGCCCATGAGCAACTTCAAGTGCACGAGCCACCGACAAATCCCAATTGGATGGGAACTCAAAAGTATTAATAGGGATATCATCGGTGTGCCCCTCTACAGCAATGCCCCCCTCAACATCCTGAAGAATTTCAATCAACTTATCGAGTACCGGCAGAAATTCATACTGCAATTCAGCAGAACCCGAGGCAAATGCACCTTTCTCCTGCACACGAATCACGATTTTGCGTCCCTTGGTCTCGATCTCGACCATATCCTTGGACACTTCCTCCTGCAGTTTGGCGGCCATTTCAATCGCCTTG